>JACCXL010000078.1 GCA_013697015.1 Chthoniobacterales bacterium
CTGAGTTCGGTTGTGAGGCTTGACTGATTTAAGAGTGTCGAGTTCCAGAATACGGCCAGTAGAAACTCGGAACGGAGTCGGGGACAGCGGCCACTGGCAGCGAAGTCGTAGACTCCACGAAGAACGCCGCAGCTGGACGCAAGCCTGGAAGAGGAGTGGATGCAAATGGTGATATACGTGACTCACGTATATCTTCGGCGCGCGGAAAATTTTATCCACAGATGCCCTCGGTCCCGATTTTCACAGATTCTTAGAAAGAAATTAGGGTGCCGGAAATCTGTGTAATGCTCTTCTCGCTCCCGCTCGCATTCCCTGCGGGCTTCGGCCATGTCGCTCGCGTCCCCCGCGACTCCATTCTGCGGACAACTTCGCTGCCCGCGTGCGCCAGGCTGACTTCTGACTTCCAAAGGCTGCATCGCCGCGATTTCATTGATGCAAGCTGGAGCTTGGATACGACGCAGCCGTTTGGCATTAGGTGGACCGATCCGCACTATTGCCTGGCCGATGGTGGCCGCATTGTTGATCGTCTTCGTGCTTTTCCATCTCTTCCTGACGCGCGGCATCCGGTTTTTCTGATTCGCTTTGTGAGTCTGGGAAGCGCACACGCGTGCTGGCGATGGTGTCCGCCATCGCGATCTTTGCCACCTGGCTTGCTGCTCCGCGTTCGCGTCATCCTCACGTCGAATCCGAAGAGAATCGTAGACTAACCGAAGAACGGGCAGCTCGAGGCAACTCTGAAGGAGGAAGGGGGTGCAAATGTGCTATACGTGACTCACGTATATGCTCGGCAGTGTGACCTGAGCTTTATTAGGGCATGCCTCCGGGGTTCGACGATGTTTAGGACCGAATTCTGCCCGCCATGAGCGCCGCCGTGCTCGGCACACTCCTCATCATTCCCTTTCGCGTGCCGCGTGAGCTGCCAGAGGTTATTGGCCCGCCGATCACCGTAGCCATTGCTGGCATCTTTGTGGACCGATTCGCACGATTGCCTGGCCGATGGTGATCGCATTGCTGGTCGTCTTCGCGCTTTTCTATTTGGTCCTGGCGCGCGGCATCCGGTTCTTCTGACGCGGTTCTGGGGAATGCAGGCTGGCAGCCTGCGCTGCCCGGAACTGAAGCAACATGATTGACTCGCGCTGGCCGCAACTAGAGAACGAAGGGATGAAGGCCCTCTCAGTTTGCGTTCTTGCCATATGTCTCTCGGCTGCTTCGTTCGCCGATCCCGCACCTTCGCAAACGCCACACCAATCCTCCGCCGCGGCGACCGAGCCGATTCTTCCGCCGCGCACGCCATGGAATGGAAAGAGCCGTGCGCTCGTCGTTGCGAAAGACGATCCGTGGATCACGCCCTCGGAGCGCAACGACCTTCGCACCACGCCCTCCTATGAGGAGACCGTCGCTTGGTTAAAGAAGCTGGTCGCGGGCGCGCCGCAGCAGCTGCAAATGCTCTCGTTAGGCAAATCCTCCGACGGCCGCGACATCTGGATGGTGATCGCGACTTCGAACACGCAGTTCACCCCCGAAGCGTTGCGCAAGAACGGAAAGCCAACGGTGTTCGCGCAAGCCGGCATTCACGCGGGCGAAATCGACGGCAAGGACGCCGGCCTGATGTTGCTCCGCGATATGACCGTGCGCGGGACGAAGCGCGAACTGCTCGAGCACGCCAACTTCCTTTTCGTCCCAATTTTCAACGTCGATGGACACGAGCGGACATCGCGTTTCACCCGGGTGAATCAGCGTGGTCCCGAGATCATGGGCTGGCGCACGACGTCGAAGAACCTGAACCTGAACCGCGATTACACGAAGCTCGATGCGCCGGAGATGCAGGCGCTGATTCGCGCGCTGAACGTCTGGTCGCCGGATCTCTACCTCGATCTGCATGTGACTGACGGGGCGGCTTATCAATACGACATCACCTTCGGTTTCAATGCGAACAACGGGCATTCGCCGGCCATTACGCAGTGGCTGGAAAAAAGTTTCACGCCGGCAGTAACCAGCGATCTCACTGCCGCAGGGCATATCCCGGGATCAACCGACGTTCCGAGTTGGATCGACGAGACGGATTGGACGAAAGGAATCAAAAGCTGGAACGCCGATGCGCGTTACTCGACTGGATACGGCGACGTGCGGCATTTGCCCACGGTGCTCCTCGAAACGCATTCGCTGAAGCCGTACGACCAGCGCGTGCTCGGCACCTACGTTTATCTCGAAGGCGCGCTGCGCGCGGCGGGCAAATCGGGGCGTGCGCTGCGGGATGCGATCGAGAGCGACACGAAGCGCCGCGATCCGGTCATCCCCTTTAGCTGGGATGCCGATGCGAAATCACCTAGCGAGACCATTGTTTACAAAGGGATCGAAGCGCGCGCCGTTCCCTCGGCGATTTCCGGGGGTCTGCGGATGGAGTTCACCGGGAAACCGCTCACCCAATCGATTCCATATCAGCGCCTGAATCATGTGGCCACTTCGGTCGCGCGGCCGAAGGCCTATTGGATTCCGGCGGCGTGGCCGGAGGTGATCGAGCGGCTGCAACTTCATGGGATTCAGTTCGAGCGCATCGCGGAGCCGCGCGCGGTGAGCGTCACGATGTATCGGCTGGAGGAGGCGAAATTCGACCCGGAACCGTTCGAAGGTCGATTGCTGGTAAAAGCGAAGCCGGTCGCGGAACAACGAAAGGAGCTCTATGCAACCGGCTCCGTGCGCGTGCCGATGGATCAACCGCTGGGCGACCTTGCCGCGGTGCTCTGCGAGCCGGCGTCGCCGGATTCTTTTTTCCAGTGGGGCTTTTTCGATGAAGTGCTCCAGCAGACGGAAGATGTGGAGGAGTACGTGATGGACCCGATGGCGGAACGAATGCTCGCCGCCGATCCGAAGCTGGCAGCCGAGTTCCGCGAAAAATTGGCGAAGGACGAGGCCTTCCGTGGCTCCGCGAAGGCGCGGCTGCGCTGGTTTTACGCGAAGACGCCTTTCATCGATGAACGCTGGAAACTGTTCCCGATCGGGCGCGAGGAGTGATTCCCCGCGCGAAGCGCTTTGGAGTGCGGCGCATCCGCGCGCTGCTTTCCACACGGGTCGGTCCGCACGAACGCGGGCCTGGCATTCGTCTCGATCGCCTGGCCAATGGTAGCCGCGTTCTTAGTCCTCTTTGCGCTTTTCCATCTCTTCGCGATGCGCGAGCAGCTGGACGCAACCCTTGGCGGAAGGGCGTGCTGATGTGCTATACGTGACTCACGTATATCATCTGCAGGATGTACGCCTGTTAAAACCAAAACCTGGGTTTGTGTTTTGGGATAGTTCCCGCCCATTAGTCCACTCCCGCGGGCGGTGCGCTGCGGCCATGAATCGCGCGCGCAGGAGCGAAGCATCTCGCCCTTCATCGGATCGTGCTACCATCTGCCGTGCCGATCATTCTCTTTGCTCTGCTGCTTTTTGTCGCACTCGCTTTCGGCGGCGTTGTTTTGCTCTCCCTCGCTTTGCGCTACCGCGCCGGCACCGCTCGACGGCAAGGCCGGCGCTGGGCCGCCACCATGAATGTGTGGATGACCAGCTTCTCCGCCGTTCTCTTTCTCTTCTTCACCTTCCTCATCTCTTTCTGGCTCGGACCAACCCTTCGATTTGCCTTGGCTGGTATGGCCATCGGAGCCCTTCTCGGCTTGCTCGGTTTGGGTTTAACCCGTTGGGAAGTCGAACCGGCAGGACTTTTCTACACTCCGAGCCGCTGGCTGGCGCTTCTCATTACCTTCGCGATCACAGCCCGTTTCGCCTACGGCTGGTGGCACACCATGCATCACGGCGGCAGCGCTCCCGGCGAGCAGCATTGGCTCATGACCACTTCCGGCGCCCAACTCTCCCTCGCCGTCGCCGCCGGGTTGATCGGGTATTATCTCGTCTACGCTTTCGGAGTCCGTCACCGCCTCCTGCGTCACGATCGAAGCCGCTCGACTTAACTTGGATGCGTGAAGACGACGCTGCGACTTGGCGTTTGGTAGACCGATTCGCACGATTACCAGGCCGATGTTGGCCGCATTGTTGGTCGTCTTTGCGCTTTTCCATCTCGCCCTGCGCGCGGCATTCGGTTCTTCTGAGTCGGTTTCCAGCCGGCGTTAAGATGCCACATCAGGTCACCCGCAGATACTTGCGAATCCACTTACTTTTCGACTGCTTCGGTGCCGCACTCGCGAAGCTCCACAGAGCAGAATTCGTCACCGGAGATTCAGAGTTCAGAGCGCTGGAACGCGAGCTCAAAATAGCCTGGCTGAATGAGCCGAGGTAAGTTCACCTTTGACAAACGTCGCTCGTTGTATTACATTTCTGGCAATGAGTAACACAGTAACCCTCCGTGTTCCGAAAACGCTGGCGGCATGGCTGCAAGAGAAGTCCGCGCGCACGGGAATCTCGCAAGGCCAAATCGTCCGCGAGCAACTGGAACTCGTTCGCCGGAATGACACCGGCGCGAAAAGCTTCATGCGGCTCGCCGGAAGCATTCGCAGCGGCCCGCACGATCTCTCTACGCGCAAAGGCTACTCCCGCGGGTGAAGGGCATCGCAGACACTGGTTTTCTCGTCGCCTTTGCGCGCCGTCGCGACATGCATCACCCATGGGCGGTGGACGTTGCCGGGCAGATTACCGAGCCTCTGCTAACGTGCGAGGCGGTCCTCTCAGAGTCCGCTTTTCATCTTGGCGATGTCGGGCTTGTGCTGGAAATGATCGCGGAGGGACTGATTCGCCTCTCGTTCGACTGCAGCGATCATCTGCCGCAACTCGCTGCGCTGGCGAAGCGCTATAAGGATCGCAAACCGGATCTTGCCGACCTCTGCCTGATCCGGATGAGTGAGCTGTATCCGAAGCACAGCCTCCTCACCGTGGACGCCGATTTTCGGATCTATCGCCGCAACAAACGCGAAGTGATTCCCCTGATCTCACCGCCCGCGCACTGATGTGCAACGTATGCCGGGATGCGCTGGGGCTCGCGCACCACTGCGACTACGCTAGCCTGAACTAGCGGCGAGATTGATTTTCCCGTCTGGAACATCTTGACTGATCGACCATAGACCGATCGTCCATGCGCCGGTGAGTATCCGTGGCACATCTGCCGCGCGCGCAGCGCGCGTTTGGGCTGAATGTCCGGAAGAAACGCGAAGCGAGCGGGCTCACGCAGGGATTTCGGCAGTTCAGCTTTCGCGGCCTCAAAATTTTATTGCAGCGCCGCTCGATCAAGATGTGCACTTTTATCAAGAGCGGTCTTGGAGGTTGGATTAATATACGTGATTCACGTATAGTGGCGCGTGTGTTCGGGAAATGATCGCGGTGGCCACGAAAACATCGACACGTCCGGGGAGCGCATGCGCCCTCGCGTGCTGGTGATGGCGCCCCCGCCATTACGAGATTTCAATCCCGAACGGAGCGCGATCAACCGTCGGGGCCTCAGTGATCATCCACCCTTTGCCGCGCGTTCCAGCTCAGCCAGGTCCAGCTTCTCCATCTGCCAGAGCGCGGCCGTCACCCGCTGAACGCGCGCGGGATCTTCGCCCCGCAGCCACTCCCACACCTTGCCCGGCACGATCTGCCACGGCATCCCGAACTTGTCCTTCAGCCAACCGCACTCCATGTGTTCGCCCCCATCCGCCGCCAACTTCTCCCAGGAGTGATCGATCTCCTCCTGCGACCGTTGACCGTGCGCAATCAACGCCGCCCTGCAGGCGCTCGAAGGGCTCGAGCACGTCAAAACCGTGATCGTTCCGGCCAGCTAAGCCGAAGCGCGCCGTTGCGCCTTCAAGCTGGCAAGGCACGACACGGAGGAGCTACGATGCGG
>JACCXL010000107.1 GCA_013697015.1 Chthoniobacterales bacterium
GCGTCCCGATTGCCGTCATTGCGAAATTTTCCAGCTTTGCCCGAGCGGCAAAGTCTTCATTCGCACCGGGGAGGCGCGGCAGGAGGCGACGGCGCTACCTTAGCGTGATTTCAGTTCTTTTTTGACCCCGGCGACATCAGCCTTGGCCTCGTTCGCCTTATTGCCGATGCGCTGGAATTCCTTTTGCAGCTTTACCAGTTCCTGGTCGGACATGCGTTCCAGATCCACGAGATTATTCCGGGCTCCGCCAACCGCACGGATAAGCTCGTCGAGCTTCAGGTTCACGGCCTTCGAATCGCGGTTTTGCGTGTTTTGAATCAGAAAAACCATCAGGAAGGTTACGATCGTTGTGCCGGTATTGATGATTAATTGCCACGTGTCCGAGTAATGGAAGATGTGCCCGGTCGCGGCCCAGATGGCAATGATGGCGATTGCGACCACAAAAGACCATGCGGTCCCCAGCACCTCTGAGGTCCGACGCGCAAAGACGCGAAAAGCGTCCTGTACTTTACAGAGAAGATCCCGGTCGTCCTCTCGAGGAGCGCTGTTGTGAGCCTTTTTGGGTTTTGTGGCGATTTGTAGTTACATCGCTGTTGCCGACCTGCGTGCGCGTATCATCGCTCGGGAGTTGTGCTCCGGAAAGTCGTGGCGAGACTATAGGCTTTGCTGCCATCGTTGCATCTCAATCTTGATCACGCATGGGGAGGGGATTCTCTCGCCTTTCCCAATATCGATGCGACGAAATGGGGAGCGCCGCTGCGGTTTTCCGCGCCGCCGAAACTGGTGGAAGAATTCTATCGCGAGCATGAGGCCCGACTGGCGCCATTCATTCTTTACGGTTCGGGGGATTTCCATCATCTGAGCGCGCTGTGGATTCGCCGCCGCGCGGAGCCGCTCGTGGTCGTCTCATTCGATAACCATCCGGACTGGGACGTGCGCCCGCCGCGATGGTGTTGCGGCGGCTGGGTGAACCGCGCCTTGGAATTGCCGCAGGTCCGAAAAGTGAGCGTTTGGGGTTGCGGAAATTTTGAGTGCTGGTGGCCCGGACAGTTTTTCGGTAATCGCCGCGCGGAACGCAGCGGCCGGCTCGAAGTCCATCCCTGGGCGGATGATCACCCGCTGCAGGATCACAAACGCCAAGGTGTTATCCTAACGAATAGTTGGCGCGCACGATTCGGAGAATTTGCCGCGCACCTGGGGGCCGCGAATGTGTACGTCACGATTGATCTCGATTGTCTCGCGGCCCACGAGGCGGCGACGAATTGGGAGAACGGCAGGTTCAAGACCGACGACTTGATCTGGGCTTTGCGCGAGCTGCGCCGGACGGGTAACCGGATTGTTGCCGGCGACATTTGCGGCGCGTATTCCCGGCCGGTTTATGCGCGGTTGAAGCAGCGCTTTGCGGCGGCGATGGATCATCCGAAATTGGACCTGCCCGCGCCGGAAGTGCGGCAGCAGATCAACTTTGCCACGCTCGAGAAACTCTGGCCGGTTTTAACTGAGCGAGACGAGCACGACGCCGGCGCTGATCAGGAGCGATCCGATGGTGAGCTGCACGGTTAGCTTTTCGCGCAACGAAAAGGCCGCGAGGAGCGTGATCATAATGACGGTCAGGCCTTGGAACGGATAGAGGTAACTCAATTCGAAATGTCGCAGCAAGCCGACCGTTAAGAAGAAAGAGACGGTCATCGAAACGATTCCGGTTCCGAACGAAAGGATAAAACGCCGGCTTCGCCAGCCGCTCGTGCTCGCTTCCATACCTCGTTTGAGGAAAAGCTGGCCGAGCACGAACGTCGCCAGCGAGACGAGAATCAGAAACGCCGAAAGGCCGGTCACAAACGCTCCTCGATTTTTGCGAACGGTTTCGCCACCACAATTAATCCGATCAGCACGAGCGCGATGCCACCCCAGCGGCGCGAAGAAATGATTTCGCCGAGAAATAACCAGCTCGCCAGCGGAACGAGCACATGGACCACGTTCGAGAGAGGAAACGCGATGCTGAGCGGGAGATGCTTCAGGACGTAGAGCCAGCTGAGCAGACTAACGATGACGAGAGCGATCCCGATCCAAAAATAGGGTGATCCCAGACTGGCGAGACCCGTCCATCCCCAACTTTCTGCGGACCCCGCAGTAGCCACCGCACCACGCTTCAAAAAAAGCTCGGAAGCGGTGACGACTATTGCGCCGAAGAAAATCTGAAACCGCGGGTTCAAGAACCCGCGCCGGATCTGGCGCATCACCTTCAGGCTACTGAACAAGCGCCCTGATCACCGCGCGAGATGTGGCACGTCCGCGGCACGACGGTCGCCGACGTTCGTTTTTCAAAGCTGATGCGCGTTTGGAAAGCGTTGCAGCACGGGGTCATGCCTTGTCGGTCCAAGAAACTTCAAGGCGTGCCGGAAGATCGGATTGATGAGCGCGCCGGTGTGCAGCACGTACAAATCGAGTGGTACGAGATTGCAACCGAGATGCAGCTTGGGGTCGTAGTTCAGCGGGCTGCTGCAGTAGCAATTAAGCCCCTGCTCGAGCGACCATTTAATGATGTCACGCAGGGTGTAGAAATAAAGGTGCAGGTCGAGTGCGACCCTGTAGTCCAGTCCCAGGTAATCGTCATAAATCGTGCCCGCATACACCATGCAGACGCTGAACGCGACGGCTCTGCCAAGCTGTCGCCAGATGAAGAACCGAGCCCGTTCCGGCATGCGTTGGCCGAGGCTGCAGAAGTAGTCTTTCGTTAGGCGCTCAAACTTCAGATGGGACCGTTCGTGCACCTGCAGATAGAGCGGATAGACTTCGTCCACGTAGGGGGTGATATCGTTGACGACCTCCAGTTCAATCGGCGCCGCTTTCTCCGTCTTGCGGAACTTGCGCCGCAGATCCTTGCGTGTCGCCTTGCTCAGGCTGCTTAGGTATTGATCGAAATTCTCATACGGTAATGGCAACTGCGTCATCGGCATGCTGGGCACGCGCGCGTAGCCGTTATTCGAGAAACTGCGCAACGTTTCGCGATAGCGCGCCGGGAAATCCTTCAGCACGACAAGGGATGCTTTGCTGCGGCGGGCGTAGGTCTTCAGACCGGCGTGCAGGGCTTCCGCAACCCATTCCTCATCGTCAGCCAGACACGCTCCGAGATGGCCTTCGCCAGCGGCGCAACCCACCATCAACACGCGCAGCGTTAGGAAGCGGGGAAAACGCTTCCGGATCGAATCGATGGCCGAGCGCATCCGGCCCGGCACCCCTTCGGCGATGTTTTGCTGCACGAAAAACATTGGCTGCACAGCGCGCACCGTCCCAGCGTGATCCTCCAGCACCAGATACTGATATTGGAAGTCCGAGGAAAGGGTTTGCTCGATGATTTCGTAGAAGCGGTGATCCTTGCATTTGCCGTGGAAAGCGTCGCGCCAGGCGACGGAGTCGCGGAGGTCAGCCCGCTGCACGATTTTTCCGACGCCCTGAGGCAGGGGGATTGTGAAGCCAATTTGCATCGTGAACGAAGGCGCGGAATCGCGTCGGGCGCAGTACCAGATGTAGCAGCGTCGAGCCCATTTCTCAAGCCCGTTACGGAATTTCGGGCCCGGGGGAGGCGTCTCGCGTTAAGGGGAAGGCTGGGCGCTGCTCTCCGCGGGCGAGATAGATTGCACG
>JACCXL010000117.1 GCA_013697015.1 Chthoniobacterales bacterium
GGCGCAGCGCCGCGTCGAAGTGAGCGTGCAGCAGGTAATGACCGACGCCGCGGGCCAGTTCCTCGGCGTGCTCCGCCTCGGGCTCCTTACCCGGCAGCTGGATCGCGCCGTGCAGATCACGCTCGGACGCGCAGGTGAAAAAGATCCGCACCGAATTTTCATCTGCGACCGGCAAGGCCGCTTGATCACGCGCCTCGCGCCTAACGACCGGTTGGAAGAATCCGGCGAGGATCTGCGCATCGCGCCCGCCAGTCTCCCGCCGGAAATCACGAGCGCGCTGGCCGATGCAAAACTTCGCGCGGGGCGCGAGAACGCGCCCAGCATTTCGGGACAGTTCCAACATGGAGGCGAGGATTTCCTTACCACTTTTCGCGCCTTGCCGGAGACGCAGGATTGGCTCGTCGGCATCGTCGTGCCGCGCGCCTATTATCTCGGCCAACTGACCGCGATGCGCCGGCAACTGCTCGCGGCCTCGCTCGCGATCATGGTCGTGCTCGTGGCGGGCGGAGGCTTGATTCTGCGCGGGGTGAAGCGGGCGCAGGCGCAGATCGCGCGCGAGAGCGTGAAGATGAATGCGTTCGACTTTTCCGCTGCGCCCACGGCCTCGGCATTCCGAGATGTGAGCGCAGTTCTCCTCAGTCTGGAAAAAGCCAAGACGGCAATGCGCGCCATGGGAAAATATGTGCCGATCGACCTCGTTCGCCGGCTTTATCAGGAGAAGAGCGAGCCAGTCCTCGGCGGCGAGCTGATGGAAATTTCCATTATGTTCACCGATATCGAGAACTTCACTGCGGCCTCGGAAAAACTCGCCCCGGACGATCTCGCCGCGGCGCTCGGGCGTTACCTCGAAGTGATGGTGCGCATCATTCAACAGGAATGCGGCGGCACGATCGATAAATTTATCGGCGACGCGATCATGACCTTTTGGAACGCGCCGGAGTTGTTAGCGGATCATTCGCGCAAGGCATGCCGGGCCGCGCTGCGCTGTCGCGAGGCGGGCCGCGCGCTTTCACGCTCCCCCGAATGGCGCGGATTGCCGGACTTCGAGACGCGCTTCGGCTTGCATCGTGACCACGCGCTGGTCGGCCACTTCGGCGCGCCGGATCGGATGAATTATACCGCGATGGGCGATGCCGTGAACCTCGCCTCGCGCCTGGAAGGACTGAACAAGCAATACGGCACTACGATCCTGGCGAGCGAAAGGATTTTTGAAAACGCGCGCGCGCATTTCGATTTTCGGCTGCTGGATTTCGTCGCCGTGAAAGGAAAAAGCGAGACGATCAAAATCTACGAGCTGCTCGGCGCGAAGGGCGAAGCGAGGTGGCGAACCGAAGCGGTGGAATCGTACGAGCAGGCCTGGCATGCCTATCTGGCCCGTGATTTCGCAGGGGCCGTCGCGATCTTGCAACGCCAGGAGAGCGATCCACCTTCAGTCGTGCTGCTCGAGCGCTGCCGTGCGTTTCAGAACGCGCCGCCACCCGCCGATTGGCAGGGAGTTTACGTGGCTGCGTCGAAATGATTCTCTCAGGCAATGTCACCGTCGCGGAGGTTCCGGTCACGAAGACAAACTTCTCCCAAATCGCGCGTTGGATATCGGCGCTGATTTCGGCTTCGATCCCGCTGCGCTGGCAGGCCTCGAGAAAATTCTGCGTCCGATCTGGGAGAAGGCCGGCGTCTCGAAGTCGAATGGTTGAGCGGCAGCGTGGTGGAACTGGGTGAGGCTGCCGGCGTGCCGACGCCTCTGAACCGCGCGGTCAGAGATATTCTCGAGCTCCATCGAGCGCCGGCGACGGAATAACCATTGCGCGCTCCGGCTCTTAGTGAGCGAATGCCGATCCGCCGCTTCCTTTCCTTTGCTTTCCTGATTCAGATTTTCTTTCACGGCGCGAAAGTGCATGGCGCAGAGCCGGCGAAAATCGACTGGCAACCGTGGTCGGAATCCATCTTCGAAAAAGCGCAGACGGAACATCGTTTCGTGCTCCTCGATCTCGGCGCGGTATGGTGCCATTGGTGCCACGTGATGGACGAGATCACTTATCGCGATCCGAAAGTGATCGAGCTGATCAATGCGAGTTACCTCGCGGTCCGGGTCGATCAGGATTCACGCCCCGATCTTTCCCTTCGCTACGAAAACTACGGCTGGCCCGCGACCGTAGTCTTCAACACCGACGGGACCGAAATTGCCAAACGTCAGGGCTACATCCCGCCAAAACCGATGGCCTCGATGCTGCAGGCGATCATCGATGATCCGTCGCCCGGGCCGTCGATCGTGGCGGAGCCACCGCTTGAACCGGGCAGCAGCGCGGCGCTATCGGACGCGCAACGGGAAAAATTGCGCAAGATTTTGCGCGATAATTACGATCCGAAAAATCGCGGCTGGGGCACGATCCAAAAGTTTCTCGACTGGGACATCATCGAGTACTTCATGGCCGAGGCGCGGCGCGGCGATCGCGAGTTGGAACGCCTGGCGCGCGAGACGCTCGCAGCGCAGCGGCGGTTGATCGATCCGGTCTGGGGCGGCGTTTATCAATACTCGACCGACGGCGACTGGCGGCATCCGCACTTCGAAAAAATCATGCAGATGCAGGCGGAGAATCTGCGCATTTACGCCGAGGCATTTTCATTCTGGAAAGCGCCGGCCGATCTGGAAGCGGCCCAGAGGATCCATGGGTATCTGCGAGATTTTCTCACCAGTCCAGAGGGCGCTTTTTTCACCAGCCAGGATGCTGATCTCCAACAGGGTGAACATTCCGCCGAGTACTTCGCGCTCAATAATGCCGGGCGCCGCAAGCGCGGCGTGCCGCGGATCGACCGGCATATTTACGCGCGGGAAAATGGCTGGGCGATCAACGCACTGGCCACCTTCTACAGCGTGACCGGCGACGAGCGCGCGCTGGCGGAGGCCGAGCGCGCGGCGGAATGGATCATCGCGAATCGTGCGCTCCCGGGCGGTGGATTTCGCCATGACGCAGAGGACGCCGGCGGCCCGTATCTCGGCGACACGATCTACCTGACGCGCGCATTTCTAAAACTGCACGCGGTCACGGCCGATCGAAAATGGCTGGATCGCGCGGAGGAGGCCGCGCAATTCGCGGAGGCGAAATTCAAAAGCGAGATCGGTTACGTTCCCTACGCGCAGTCGCTCGCGGGCAAGCTGCCACCGAAGCCGCACGTGGACGAAAACGTCGCCGTCGCGCGCGTGACCTGCCTGCTGAATCATTACACCGGCAAAGCGGCCTATCGCGAGATGTCGGAACACGCGATGCGCTTTCTCGCGCTGCCGGCAGTGAACGAAAATCATGGCTTCGGCGTCGCCGGTTTTCTGCTCGCCAACGAGAGCGTGAGCGCGCCGCCATTGCATCTCACTGTGGTCGGAAAAAAAGATGATCCGGCCGCGCGCGCTCTCTTTGCCGCCGCGCTCGCACAACCCGCGAACGACAAGCGGGTCGAATGGTGGGACCGCACCGAAGGCGAGCTGCCGAATCCGGACGTGCCCTATCCCGAGTTGGCAAAAGCGGCCGCTTTTGTTTGCACGGATCGAAGTTGCTCGGCGCCAATTTTCGATCCGGCGAAAATCTCAGCATTCGTTAGGCGCAAGAAATGAGGCGCGGCTGCGCGCTCGCGTTGGCGATGATTGGGCTGGCGCTTTTTTCCGTCGCTGATGCGCAGGAGGTGGAGACGTTAGAGATCGGCGGCGGCAAGATCGAAGTCGCGTTCGGTTCTCCGCCCACCGTAGCGCAACGGAGCCTGGTGCTCGATTGGGTGAGTTCATGCGCGCGCGCGGTGACGGTTTATTACGAGCAATTCCCGGTCGCGCGCGTTCTCATTCGCATAAGATTTTTCGATGGGCGCGGGGTGCGCTCTGGCCAAACGTTTGGTTGGAACGGTGGGCTGATTAAAATCGCCGTCGGCCAATCGAACAGCGCTACCGACTTCGCGCGCGACTGGATGATGACGCACGAAATGGTGCATCTCGCTTTTCCTTCCGTGGTCGAGCGGCACCATTGGATCGAGGAAGGATTGTCCACTTACGTCGAGTCGGTGTCGCGAGCGCGCACGGGAGATTTGACGCCGGAAAAGGCCTGGGGCGATCTGGTCGATGGCCTCCCGCAAGGTTTGCCGCAGAGTGGCGATCGCGGTTTGGATTTCACGCCCACCTGGGGCCGGACGTATTGGGGCGGCGCGTTGTTTTGTCTGCTCGCCGACGTCGAAATCCGCCAGCGCACGGAAAACCGGAAAGGTCTGGAAAACGCCTTGCGCGCAATCCTCCAAGCAGGCGGGACGATCCAATCGGATTGGGAATTGACGCGTGCGCTGGCGATCGGCGATCGCGCGGTCGGCGTTCCCGTCCTGACGGAGCTTTACGGCCAAATGAAGTCAGCGCCGGCGCCGGTGGATCTCGAAGCGCTTTGGAAAAAGCTCGGGGTGAAAAGACAAGATGGCCGCACCGAGTTCGACGACGCCGCGCCGCTCGCTCCGATCCGCAAAGCGATCATGCGAGCCAATTGAGGAAACTGCGGTCGAGAAAAGCAGGAGCTTAAAATAGTCGCTGGGTAAACCAGAAACTGCCGACGAAAACGACGCCGAAAGCCGCGGCTGCAACCACACGTTCTGCTGCGATCGCGTTTCGCCGATAGAGAAGCGCGAGCGCGGGCGCGACCGCGAGGACGATGCAGGCCTGGCCGATGTCGACCCCGACGCTGAAGGAAAACAGCGACCAGCCGAGCGCGGCCCGCGGCAGGTGCATTTCGCGCAGGACATTGGCGAAGCCGAAGCCATGAATGAATCCGAAGCAGAAGGCGAAGAGCAATCACCAATTCGTGTTTCTCCCGGCCCTGCAGCAAGGCGTGCGCGCACACAAAGATGATGCTGAGCGCAATCATCGGCTCGATCACACGCGCCGGCGGACTCAGGACGTTCAGCGTTGCGAGCACGAGCGTGATGCTGTGCGCAATCGTGAACGCGCGACCACGACGAGAACTAATTTCGTCATCGTGAGCGGTCGTAGCAAGAGATCATCGTGTTGTAGCCGGGTTCAGTGACCTCGGCTGGTCTGGCGCGTCGCCTCATCTGCGACGGCCGGGATGGCATTTGGAAAGGCGATCACTTCTCCTTCACTGGAAAATATTATCAGGTCGAAGACTCGGTCATGCAGCCGAAGCCGATCTCGAAGCCGCGCCCGATCATTTATGCCGGCGGCGAATCGGAAGCGGCCAAGGAATTGATCGCCACGCAATGCGACGCCTATGTCGTGCACGGCGATCCGCCGGAAACGGTGGGCAAGAAAATTGCCGACATGTCCGAGCGGCGTGAGCGAAAAGGTTTGCCGCGGATGACCTTTGGCGTGGCTGCGTATTCCATCGTGCGCGACAGCGAGCGCGAAGCGAAACAGGAGCTCGACCGCATCACCGATGTGAAGCAAAACGCCCGCGGCTACGACAACTACCAGCAATGGCTCGCCGGCACGCAGCTCGAAAGCCAGGTCTCGCTGGAAGATTATTCCGTGACGAATCGCGGCCTGCGTTCCGGCTTGGTCGGTACGCCCGGGAAAGTGCGAGATCGCATTGCCAAGTTCGAAGCGGTCGGCGTCGATTTGTTACTCTTGCAGTGCAGTCCGCAGTTCGAAGAGATGGAGCGCTTCGGCGAAGAGGTGATTCGCTACCGCGCTCCTCTTGAGAATGGGGTCGTGGACAGTGACACGGCGGAGTCAGAACGACCCGTTAGGTAGCGCGCGCCAGTTAGAACTTACCCGCGGTTTGCGGCCCGGAGGGCTTCGCCCGCCGTCCAGAGGGCGGCTCCAAGAAGGAGCAGATCCTTCGCGAGAAACTGTCCGGGGACGGCGGATAAGAACGGGAAACCGTAATTGGGTTGCCAGACTCCCGGTGTAGTCAAAAGGAAGTTCAAAGTAATGAAACCCATAATGATCGCGCCGATGCTGCCCATGGCCGAGAGCAGGGAGCCACGAAACGCAGGGCAATTAAGACACCGAGCGTAATTTCGATGCAGCCGAGCAAATATTTCAATGCGCGCTCGAGGCACCGCGAGGCAAGCAGCTCATCTGGTTTGAGCAGTCCGCGCATGGGCCGCAGCTGGAAGAGCCGGAAAAATTCAATGAACTAATGGTCAATCGTGTTCTCCGCGAAAATCACGAAACTCTCAGGGCGCTGCGCGCCATGGAATAAATTCACGCTTGGCCCGCTCCAACCCGGAATGATTGCCGCTGAGCCAGCACCGATGATCTCTGTCATCATTCCCGCACTGAATGAAGCGGACTCGTTAGGCCAGGTCATCGCCGCGGTCCGCGCGCCGAACGTCTCTTGCGAAATTCTGGTGGTCGATGCCGGCAGCTCGGACGAAACCACAGCCATCGCGAGGAATGCGGGGGCCCATCTTCTGCACAGCCGGCGGCGGCAGCGCGCGT
>JACCXL010000120.1 GCA_013697015.1 Chthoniobacterales bacterium
TGCTGATCGCGAACCCCGCAGGATCGTGAAATGCCGTCGCGCGCAATGAAACTCCTCGTTCTCGCGATCGACATTGGCAGCTCCTCATTGCGCACAGTGCTGTTTGATGAGCGGAGCCAACGAATCGGCGGGGGCGCGGCGAACGGACCCGCGGCGCGACCGGCGCGTGCGTCGCTGGGTTTCACCCGCGAGTTGGATTTTTGGTGAGCTGTTCGGCGTGGATGAATGCAGTCATTCGATGGCGAGTGCGACCGGACTTTACAATCTTCGCGAGAGAACGTGGGACGCGGAGCTTTGCGATTTTTGCGGTGTGAAAGTCGAACAGCTGGGGACGATTTCTGATGAAGTTGAACCGGCGGGAGCGAAGTTCCGAAACGCGCAAGTTTTTACGGCGATCGGTGATGGCGCGACGAGCAATTTTGGTTCAGGCGCGGACCGGCCGGGTCTCGTGGCGGTGAACATCGGCACGAGCGCGGCCCTGCGCGTGATTGAGGAGAACGACGAGTCGCGCCTTCCGTTCGGCCTCTTCCGGCATGTCGTCGACGAATCGCGCACGGTGCTCGGCGGCGCCGTCAGCAACGCCGGCAACCTGCACAGATGGTGTCTGCGCGAGTTACGCCTAGGAGACGACCAGCCACTGCCGCGCCGGCGCGCGGCGGAAGACGCGCTGGCCGTGCTGCCCTTCTGGGTCAGCGAACGCGCGCCGAATTGGCCGGAAGATCTGCGCGGAACGATCGTCGGGCTCACCCAATCGACGACCGCGGGAGAAATCCTGCGCGCGACGACGTGCAGCGTCTTTTACCGCCTCGCAGAAATCCTCGAGCTGATCGAGTCGGCCACGGCTGGCGCCGACGAGATCATTGTTTCTGGCGGCATCCGGCACTCGGCCGATGCGCTTCGGATTCTTGCGGACGCAATGGGTCGCGATCTGCGCTTATCGAGCGAACCGGAAGCATCGCTTTGCGGGGCGGCGATCCACGTGCTGGCCGGTCTTGGCGTTGAAATCCGGCCACTGCGCGCCCCGAAAGTGATCCGATACGATCAACGCCTGGCCGAGAAACACCGCCTCCGCCGCGAACGACAAATCGCGCTCGAGCAAATGCTCACGCCTCTTCCGTCACCTCAATAATCTCACCCGGGCGGCAGCGAATCGTCAGCACGATCGGCCGGCAACAAACGGAACAGTCCTCGATGAGCGACTGCTCCGACTGTGAGGTGTCCACTTGAAGCGGAAAAGATTCGCCACAATGCGGACAGGCCACTTCGACTTCAGCAATCAGATCCAAGCGTGCGCTCCGGTTAGAGCCGATTTATGGAGAGCTAAAGCGCAACGTCCCGTTTGACGTTGTTCGCAGGGAGCAGCGCATCGTCCGCTCTGCGGAAGTGCAATTGCTCGACGCGCCTTCCATTCGTCTGCGCGATCGTAACGAGATAATTTTCGATCGTGACTTGCTCTCCCTGCTTGGGGAGATGGCCGAGCAGGTGTGTGACATAACCGCCGATTGTGCTGACGTCCGCACTTTCCAAGGCCAGCCCGGCAAGATCCTGCAACTCATACAGACCGACCGCGCCATCAACCGTGAACTCGTTTTCGTTGATCTCGCTGAACTCTTCCTTCTCCGAATCGAACTCATCCTGAATATCGCCGACGAGCTCCTCCAGCACGTTTTCCAGCGTGACCATCCCGACGGTGCCACCGTATTCGTCCACCACAATCGCGAGGTGGGCATGACGTGTCAGAAAAAGGCTCAACAGTTTCTCGAGCAGCATCATCTCGGGAACCGGAATCAATTCGCGCTTGATGCGCAGCAAATCAGGATGCGGATCACGCATCATCGGCACGAGCTCTTTTATATGAACGAGACCGACAGTATTATCGAGATGACCACGGCAGAGAGGGAAACGCGTGTGGCGCGAGGCCAGAGCTTTCTTGATGTTGTCCTCGAAACTGTCTTCGAGATCGAGCGATACGACTTCGCCACGAGGGGTCATGATATCGCGCACCACGCGCCGCCGGAGGTCGAGCGCATTCATGAGCAGGTCGCGTCCAAGTGCGGACACCTCGTCCGATTTTTCGCTTTGATCGAGAATCAGCCGTAACTCTTCTTCGCTATGGGCCAGCTCAGTTCCGGCGACCGGCTGAATCCGCAGCAATGTTTGGAGCACGAAATTGGACGACTTGTGCAACAGCCAAATGACCGGCTTGAACAAGATGTAGAAAGCGCCCAAGGGCCGCACGAGCAACAGCGACGTAGCCAATGGATTGCCAATGGCGATGTACTTCGGGGCCAACTCGCCGAAAACAATGTGCAGGAAGGTGATCGCGAAAAATGCGAGGGCGATCGAAACGGCGGAAACGATGGCATGGGAATGAATGCCGGCGAGAGCAAACCCCGGCTGCAGCATCGCGGCTAGGAATTGCTCGCCCACCCAGCCCAAGGCGAGGCTGGCGAGCGTGACGCCCAGTTGCGTGGCGGACAGATACGCATCGAGATGCGCGCGCACATGCTTCGCGAAAGTCGCGCGCAGGTTCCCCTCTTCCACCAGTGCATCGAGTTGACTGCTCCGCACCTTTACGATCGCGAATTCGCACGCGACGAAGAAGCCGTTCAAAACGACAAGCGCCGCGATGGCAGCGAGCTTGGTCAGCAGGAGACTGGGCGAATCCCAGTGTTCCGCAATCGCTTCCGCCAGCGAGGCAAAGGCTAATGGAGATAGAAACGAAATGCTCATCGAACGGATGCGCGCCGGCATCCGCAACCCCTGCGGCGACGAATCCTACCAGCTCGACTTCGTGACGCCAGGGATGAACCCGGCAGAAGCCAGCTCGCGAAACGTTAGCCGCGAAACCTTGAAGCGGCGAATGAAGGCACGCCGACGTCCGCTGACCTCACAGCGGTTGACCACGCGCGTGGGGCTCGCGTCGCGCGGCAATTGTGAAAGCGCAGCGTAATCCTTGTTTGCCTTCAACTCCGCGCGTAACGCGGCGTACTTCTTCACGGTCGCACGCTTGCGTTCGTTGCGGTTAATCCAGGAGGTCTTCGCCATAAAGGAACGCGGAAAGTAACGGAAAGCGGCCTGGACGCAAGCGGATTTATTGCCACAAGGCCGTCGCTTAGCGCGGCGCAACCTGGGCCTCTCGCGTATCGTGTCCCAGCTATGTTTCCCCTGCACATTAAGATGCTGCCCACTTCAGCGATCGATCTTGAGCGGGCCTTGAATGACGCGCTGCGGCGGGTCGCAATTACATCCGACAAATCCGTGCGCGTAGGAGACCTATCGTATCCTGATCTCGACGAGATCGTCGTCGTCCTGGAAGGCGCGACCTTGAAAAGTGAAGCTGCTCGCCCGCCTATCCTGGCTACCACTCGAGAACCTGCTTTGACCGCGCGGAAGTTGCTGATTCGAGGACGAAAGCTTTCCGCCGGACCTGCGAACATCGATTTCGCGCTGGGAGCGAGTGACGTGGTCCTCGCGCAGACCCGCGATGAAAACAGCAACGTCGTTCTCGTTCTGCAGGCAGCCTCCTCCGGAGCAATCGAAGTTACTCTTGCGCGCAGCGACCTTGAGGCGGTGATCGCGGAACTCGCCCGAAATGAAGCCGGCCAGCATGGCGTAACGATCGAGAAGGTGAAGCTCGACCTCGTTCCGCACGGTCCGCGCGAGGTCGCCGCGGAAGTGCGATTCACGGCGCGAAAGCTCTTTTTCACGGCGAGCATCCGAATCACGGCCCGATTGGAAATAGACGAGCAAATGACCGCCCGCCTCTCTGGGCTCGCGTGCACGGGAGAAGGAACAATCGGGACGCTGGCATGCGGATTCCTGGCGCCGCGTTTGCGAAAACTGGACGGCCGCAGCTTTCCGTTCTCCGTCTTACCGCTGGGCGAGATCAAATTCAGGGATGTGCGATTTGATCTCGCCGATTCTGTAAAAGTCACCGCTGAGTTCGGCGCTTGACTTCCGTCTGCAAAGGTTTTGCGCCTTTGGGGAACATGCGATAAGTAAAAGTATGGCCGGCTACGACCACGATCCGGATGGTGCCTGGGATGAGTATCAGTGGGAAAGATTTCTGCAGCAGCAGGACCATAAGACGGAGAAGTACATGGAGCTGCTCGAGAAATATCTCGACCACCCGGAGCGTGATCAGATCATCGCGCGGGAGATGGGCTGGACACAGCTGCTCAAATCGGACGGTTGGAATGACGACGCGGACGCGCTGCTGGCGGATGAAGCGGCCTCAAACGAGAGCGCCGAAGGAGATGCTCCCTCTTTTCTGCAAAAGACCGAGAGCTTCGAAGACCACACTCTGTATCGCTCCGCTTTTGCCCTCACGATCTGGATCGATCAGCTCTTCGACGAAGATCCCTCCCTGCAAAATGAGCCGGCCGCAGTGAAGCTGGCGACACATTCCGCTCTGGCCAGCGCGAAACTGGCCGCGGCGTTGAGTGACGACGACGTCGATGAGATCGGGATGACGATCGCGTATTTGAAACGCGCACTAAAGGCGGTGACCCAGTCGATGGACGCTGGCGGGCAACTGTTGGCCGAGGAGTTGATTACGCCGCGGCAGCATGGGGCGCTAATGCAGCGTCTATTCCATGTCCGCGACGGTGTGATCTCGTTGATGGGGGAGTATCGGGGTGAGTGGCGGCGGCGTTTCGGCAGCCGGTAGCCCGGTTGAATGAAATCAGCCTGCGCCCGTCCAAACTAATGCACACGGAAGCGACTGTGGCTCAAGCCGATGTGTCGGAGTTGGATTTGGTGAAAAGTGCCCAAACCGGCGATACCGACGCGTTCGACCAGCTGGTAAGCCGATACCGGACGCGAGTTTTTGGTATGATCTACAACATGGTACATAACGAGCAGGATGCCTGGGACTTAGCCCAGGATAGCTTCCTGAAGGCGTGGAAATCGGTCGCTCGATTCCGCGGCCAATCATCGTTTTATACCTGGATCTATCGGATCGTGATGAACGTCACGATTGACTGGTTGCGTAAGAAACAAGTCAAAGGTTCCGGCGCTGAATTCAATGACGAGGTGCAGTTGAAAGAGATTGATCCGGCGTCCCGCACGGTCCCGAAAGCCGACGCGCTGCCGCATCAGCGCATGGAAGGACAGGAGATTCGCGCGCGCATTGACGCCGCGATCGCACAGCTTTCGCCCGAACATCGCGCCGTCATTTTGATGAAGGAAACCGAGGACATGCAGTATCACGAGATCGCGGAGATGCTCGGGTGCTCCATTGGAACGGTCATGTCGCGCCTGTTCTATGCGCGCAAAAAACTGCAGACTTTATTGAGAGATGTTTATGAAAACGTTTGAGGAGAAATGGACCGCTTGGGTCGACGGCGAGCTGAGCGGAACAGAGCTGGCGGAATTTGAAGCGTCCCTGCCTGATCGTGCCACTGCCGAAGCCGAGAAGCGCGAGTCGCATGAGCTCGGCACGTTCCTACGCGAGCACCTCCAGGGTCGGGCGATGGCTAACGAAGAGTTCTTCGGGCATCAATTGCGCCAGGCAATCGCGATAGAGCAAAGCCCGCAAAGATCCCCGGTTGTGCGGGAGAGCCGCTCCGCTTGGTGGTCGATAGGCCGTCTCGCGTGGGCCGGTGCTGCGTCACTCGCCATTTTTGTGGTCTGCACGTTTTTCGTCTTGCGCGAAAAGGAAACCGGCGACCAATCGCAGTATCTTTCGCAAATTTTGAAGGCGCGAGTTGATCCCGCGGTCAGCCCCAATGCGACAATCTCGATGTTCGAATCAAAAGAGGACAAAGTGACGGTGCTCTGGGTGGACGGCTTGCAGTCGTTGCCATCAGAGTACGCGACAAAGTAACGGCGCGATGCGAAGTCGAGCTTTGCCCTGCATCTGCGCGCTCGCCGCGTTGGTGTCGAGCGCAACGGCGCGGGACGTTGCGGCTGCAGAAAGCGTCTGGAGCGGGTTGGTCATCGCCAACAATGTCGCGCAACCGGCGCCCGTTCCCGTCGATCTACGACGGCTGGAAGAAACCTTGAAGGAGCTCTTCGGTTACAACCAATTCAAGGTCATCGGACAAGCCAACAAGACTCTCAAAACAGGCGACGAAGACTGGCTCGCCTCCAGCAAATATTTTTCGCTCCACGTTGATTCGCGTGTCTCAACCAGTTCGAGCTACGTCCTGAACTTGCAGCTGTTTCAGGAACAGA
>JACCXL010000064.1 GCA_013697015.1 Chthoniobacterales bacterium
GGGTTCACCTTCCCTGGCATGATCGAGCTGCCCGGCTGCGTGGCGGGTAACTGAACTTCGCCGATGCCGCAACGGGGCCCGCTCCCGAGCCAGCGAATGTCGTTCGCGATTTTAAATAAGCTGACCGCGATCGTCTTCAGTTGACCACTCGTTTCGACGATCGCGTCCTTCGCTCCCTGCGCCTCAAAATGATTCTCCGCCTCGCGAAACGCGATCCCGGTTCGTTGTTCAAGGTGACGCATCACTTTGGCGGGAAAATCGATGTGCCGGTTTAAACCGGTGCCCACGGCCGTTCCGCCGAGCGCTAATTCCTGCAAGGCGGCAATCGCCTTCTCCGCGCGCTCCTGCGCGTAGCGAACCTGCTGCGCGTAACCGCCAAATTCCTGGCCGAGCCGCACCGGCGTCGCATCCATCAGATGGGTGCGACCGATCTTGATGACCGGCCAGAATTCCTCCGCTTTCGCTTTCAGAGCCGCTTCCAATTCGGCGAGGGCCGGCAGCAATGCTCCTTTAAGCTGCTCCGCCACGCTGATGTGCATGGCCGCTGGAATGACGTCGTTGCTCGACTGTCCCATGTTGACGTGATCGTTCGGGTGCACGGGCTCCCGCGCACCGATCCGTTTCCCGGCCAGCTGAGAGCAGCGATTCGAGATCACCTCATTCGCATTTGTGTTTGTGCTGGTGCCCG
Source organism: Chthoniobacterales bacterium (assembly GCA_013697015.1). Lineage (GTDB taxonomy): Bacteria > Verrucomicrobiota > Verrucomicrobiia > Chthoniobacterales > UBA10450 > JACCXL01. The sequence continues at coordinate 689 of JACCXL010000064.1, forward strand.
AGCCGGTCTGGAAAATATCGAGCGGGAAATGCTCATCCAGTTTGCCGTCAACGACTTCTTCCGCTGCTTGCACGATGAAAGCGGAACGATGCGCATCGAGTAATCCGAGATCGTGGTTGGCCTGCGCTGCCGCCCATTTGATCAAGCCAAGCGCCCGAATGAATGGACGCGAGAAACGCCAGCCGCTAATCGGAAAGTTCAGCACCGCACGCTGGGTCGAGGCGCCATAGAGCGCGGATTCGGGGACGGACATTTCGCCCATCGAATCCCTTTCCACCCGCAAGGAAGCGGCCGTCATGCCGAATGATTCGCGTGCAGACGGCTTGGCGGCATCGCCGCGTGCGCATGGCCATTTCGCGAATTCGCCTTGTGAAAAACCGTGACGAACATCGGCGGGATGTTTTGGAGAAAATATTCCGATTCCGCCCGATCGAACAAGGTGGCGTGCTGGCGCAGCTCATTCGTCACTTGATAGATGATGAATTTACCGCCTGGCGTGAGCACATCGTAGGTTTTCTGGAGCAGCGCCCGCTTCTTCTTGATCTCAAGAATGCTGAAGGGAATTCCGGAAAGAATGTAATCACACCGGTCGATCCCGTGCCGGGTGAGTTCCTCGGTCAACTGGGCGGCGTCGCCATTGATGACGTGGACGCGCGGATCGTCGGCGAACTGACGCTCCAAATCGCTGGAGAAGGCCGGATCGAGCTCAAACAAGAGCAACTGCGAATCAGGCGACATCCGTCGCACAATCTCACGCGAATGAACGCCATCGCCGGGCCCGTATTCCGCCACGACGCGGGGCTGTGAAAAATCCATTTTCGCGGCCACCCGGTTCACGAGCGCCTTCGAACTCGGAATGATGGAAGCGATTTGAAACGGCCGCTGCAGAAATCGCTTAAAAAAGAGGGCACTCATGAAAGGTCGAAATAGTCAACCTCGGTTCACGGCTTGTCCAGCAGGCATTGAAGGCCACCCGCTTGCGGTAGTGATTCGCTTTTGCGAGCGAAACGGCTGCTTTTTCCCTCTTGGGTAGAGCGGCCGGAAGAAGGATTGACAACGATTCTAATTTTTATAATGCTCTCGCAAGCGAAAAACCTTGCTCGCGATGTAGCAAACTGCTGAATGTCTCCCATGCATAACCTCTTGACGGTCAAGGAGACGGCCAAATATCTCCGGATCCCGCTCCCGACTGTCTATTATCTGGTCCAACGCGGCCAGCTGCCCGCGATCCAGATTGGGGGGCGCTGGCGGATCAAGAAGTCCTCGCTCGATAAGGACATTCTCAAGGAAGACAAGTCCGGGCAGCCGACCGTGCTCGTCGTGGATGATGATGAAAGTTTGCAAAGTCTTTTTAAGATATTTCTGAAAAAGGTAGGCTTTAGTCGCGTTGTGGTTGGAACGGTAAAAGAAGCTCTTGCGGCCTTGGAGAAGCAAAAATTCGATCTGCTCTTTCTGGATCTGAAACTGCCTGATGGTCCTGCGGACGAAGTCTATGATGCCGCCAAGGAAATTGATCCTGAGCTGCCGATCGTCATTATTACCGGTTACCCTGATAGCGAGATGCTCGATCGGATTCTGGCAAAAGGGCCGGTCACGGTTTTGAAGAAGCCGCTCCAGGCGGCGCAACTGCAGCAGACCGTCCGCATCCTTGGCCATAAGGACGCTGCCCGGCTGGCGGCGTAATTATCTCCCATGCAAGTGCGGCGATGGGAGGCTTGCCCTGCCCTGCGCGAGTCTGCGCACGAGGAAATTTTTCGCGGCCGCTCGGAGACGGACGCAGAACTCGACTTCGATCCCTCCGCGCACACGTTCGCGGTGAACCATCAGGCGGCGTTCGGCGTCCACAACGGCGAAGCGTCGCTCCGTCACGACAAGATCAGGCGCCGCAATTCTCGTGACGGGGAGCGCATCAAAAACCGGCCCACCATCGAATCCGCACAACCGGGTCCAGAACCACAGCCAAAAACGGCTGTTTCGATACAAGTAATCTCCGCCGGAAACCTCGCCGCGCAGCCGGTGCCAGTCCGACACCGTGATCGTGAGAGCGGCGGCAGATTCGATTGGGGTCAGAATGATAGGCCGTCCGGCGCGCAGGACCATCTCTGCGGCGATCGGATCCTTCCATACGTTGGCATCGTGTAGACGAAACCTCTTCCGCGGTCCGATTGCAATCCGCCCCGGCGTGCTCTGTCCGCCGACGAAAATGATGCGATCGATGTGAGCAACGGCTTCCGGGTTGAACGCGAAGAAGGACGCAAGATTGGTTAGCGGCCCGAGCGCGATATATGTGCAAGGGCCGTGCTTCCGGATGGCTTCGGCGAGCGCCATGGAAGCCGCCGTCGGATGTCCCGATGAGCGCGGCGAATGCGCACCGGGGTAGACTCGGATTGGCGCCTTGTCCGACCCGAATCTCGTGGCAATCGTGTTCGCGACCACCGTCGTGCGCGCGAGTGGCGCATTGCCGTACGTCGTGCTAATCCCGAGGATGTGCAGC
>JACCXL010000136.1 GCA_013697015.1 Chthoniobacterales bacterium
GAAAAGTCCATGCCCCACCTCCCCAAACGTACGCGCCACGCGAAGGCATTCGCGTTCACCGCCACACCAACTAACCAGCAAGCCGGAACAAGCGCTGGCATGGAATAGCGCGGCAAGTCTCCCGGAAGCAGATTCACGACGAGGAATGGAATCGCGGTGCCCCAGACGACGCCTTTGGCGAGGGCTCGTTCCCGCTGATCGCTCAGCAGGTTCACACGAACGAACGGCAGCAACGCCGCCCACGGCAAGAAGTAAGCGACGGCGCGGGGACTGTTCAGTAACCAATGATTGAGCTGAAAATCCTCGCCTGCGACGCGCCCGGAAAATTGGCGGCTCCAAACGCCGGCCACCCGTGTGTCGCGCAACATTTCCAGATACGGGAGCGCCCAAGCCGCGAAGATTCCAAGCATTAGTATTAGCCCAATGAAATGCGCGGGGTGCGTGAGAGCGCGCAGTTGACGATCTCGCCACAGGACGGCCGCGACGACTGAGTAGAAAAAGAGAAGGTGAACGGGACCTTTGGCGAGAAGTCCCGCTCCCAGGAAGATCGCCGGGATCAACCAGGTCAGCCAAGGCGATCGGCGTTCCTGCCAGAAGGCCAGCCAGCAGATCAGGGCCAGCCCGAAGAGCGAGACGTAAAGTGCTTCGATCTCGATAAGGCGGCCTTTCTCGAGGATGCCGAAATTGAGCAACCAGGCGAACGCCGCCCAAAGCGCGCCGCGACCGAGCGCCCCGCGCGCGACCGTGACGAAGGCGAGCGCGACCAGCAAAACGCAGAGCGCGGAGGGCAGCCGTGCCGTCCATTCGTCGCGCGCGCCGAACAGTTTAAAAGAGCCGGCCACGAGCCAGTTCACGAGCGGCGGTTTACGCAGGTAGGGTTCGCTCCCAATCATCGGCACGACGTAGCTCCGAAAGAGTTCGCGAGCGTCGTGCGCGGCGTTACCGGTGTCCAGCATCGTGACGGCGGGCAGAATGCGCCGGCCTTCTTCGCCTTTGATCTCGGGCAAACCGAGGCCTGGTAGATAAACCGCGGCCCAAACGACAAGCACGATTGCAATCGAGCGTCCCATCGGCTGACTCTTACGAACACCTCGCGCGTTGCAAAGCATTTCCGGAAGGGCGCACCGGCCGGCTCGACGGATTAGCGGCTTGACGGGGGCAACTTGGAAAATTAACGTAGGTGTCTAGTCCGCGGAGGATTGGAGTGGGAGCTGGTGTCCCACTCTTTTTCGTCTTTGGGCTCGATGTTTATTATGAACGCCGAGTTTATTGCCATGTTGGATTACCTGGAACGGGAACGCGGAATCAAACGCGAAATCCTGCTCGAGGCAGTCTCGAACGCGCTCCTCTCGGCGTCCAAAAAGAGCATTGGCGCTTCGCGTGATTTGCACATCGATATCAATCCGAAGACGGGCGAGATCAAAGCGCTCGCGAGCATGCTCGTGGTTGAAAACGTCACGAATCCGCAGGACGAAATCACGCTTTCACAAGCACGGAAGCTGAAAGCCGAAGCCGCGATCGGCGAGACCATCGAGATGGAAGTGACGCCGCGCAACTTTGGTCGCATCGCCGCGCAAACGGCGAAGCAAGCGATGATGCAGCGCATCCGGCAGGTCGAGAAGGAAATGATCTACGAGGAGTTCAAGGATCGCGCGGGAGAGATCGTGAGCGGAACGGTGCGGCGTTTCGATCGTTCGGATGTGATTCTCGATCTGGGAAAATTCGAAGCGATCATGCCGCAGCGCGAGCGCGTCGTGGTGGAGGACTATAATATCGGCGATCGGCTGCGCGCCTACGTCGTCGCGGTGGAGAACGGCATCCGCGGGCCCGAGATCATTGTTTCACGCAGTCATCCGAATTTTGTCCGACGTTTGTTTGAACTGGAAGTCAGCGAGATCGCGGACGGCACGGTGGAGATTCGCGGGATCGCGCGCGAAGCGGGTTATCGCACCAAGATCGCGGTCACGAGCGTGAACGACAGAGTTGACCCCGTCGGCGCCTGCGTCGGGATGCGCGGATCGCGTGTGAAGAACATTGTGCGCGAGCTCAACAACGAGAAAGTGGACATCATTCGCTGGAGCTCGGATCCGAAGGATTACGTCCTCGAGGCATTGAAGCCGGCTAAGGTGAAGAACCTCGTCTTCGATACAGAGAAAAAGAGCGTGCAGATTTCCGTCGACGAAGATCAGCTTTCCCTTGCGATCGGGAAAAAGGGGCAGAACGCACGGCTGACTTCGCGCCTGACGGGCTGGGAAATCAACATCGACAAGGACACGACCGCGACCCACCAGGTCGAACAGAAAGTCGCGCAAGCCGCTCAAACCCTCGCCATAGGGTTGCCGATTACGGCCGAGCAGGCGCTGACGCTGGTGACCTCCGGGTTTACCAATCTCGAGGGATTACGCGACGCCGATGTGCAGGATTTGGTCGACATCCTTGCCGTCGACGAAGAAAAAGCGCGCGAGATTCATGAGGCGGCGCATCGAGAAGCAGTCGCGCAATAACATGGCCTTCCGTTAAGCAGCCGGAACCATGGCAACGATTTTACAGGAACTACCATGCCAACCAAAACCACAACCAAGACCGCCGCGCGGAAGCCCGCGACCTCTCGTAAGCCGGTCAAGGAAAGTGTCGGCACGGTAGCGGCCAGCAAGTCAAAGGAAACAAAGAGCCAGAAGGCGGAAGCGGCGGCGAAACCGACACGCTCCGGGATTACACCGATCACGGCAAAGGCTCACGCGCGGGTGGAGCCGGAGAAACCAGCTGAGACGCCGCCCGCCAAAGCTCGTCGTGTTTATGGCGCCACGGTCTCCTTGATTGACGAGAAGAAACCGGCGCCGAAACGGCCGGAAACGGAAGGGAAGATTCGCCGCGCGGTCCTGCCACCAATCTCACGCATCAAGGCAGCGGAGGCCACTTCCTCGGCCGCGACGCCGGCGGCGATCGCACCTGTTTTGGAACCCCAGCCCGCACTCGTCGGCGCACCCCCAGCGGCCCCCACCGAAGCGGCTCCGATTGACTCGACCACTTCGGATGCGCCCGCCGCTCCCGGCGAACCCGTCGATCCGGCGAAAATCATTCACATCAAGCCGCCGATCATCGTCAAAGATCTGGCGGCGCAACTCGGCGTGAAAAATTTCCAGCTCATCAAGGAGCTGATGACGGAGTTCAACATTTTCGCGAACCCGAATCTGACGATCGAGCCGGACGTGGCGACGAAGATTTGCGAGAAGCACGGATTCGTTTTCGAGATGGAGCGGCGCGAGAAGGGCGGCGGCGTCCACAAGGTGGAACAGGTGATCGTGGCGCCGCCCCCGCCTGTTATTGCGAAGGAAGAGGACCTAAGAACACGAGGCCCGATCATCACTTTCATGGGTCATGTCGATCACGGCAAAACTTCGTTGATGGACGCGATCCGCAAGACGCGTGTCGCAGCCGGCGAGGCGGGCGGGATTACGCAACACGTCGGGGCCTACACGGTCGAGCATAAAGGAGCGCGCATTACTTTTCTGGACACGCCGGGCCACGCGGCTTTCACGGCCATGCGAGCGCGCGGGGCTCACGTCACCGACATCGTGGTTTTGGTGGTGGCGGCCGATGACGGCCTCATGCCGCAAACGATCGAGGCGATCAATCACGCGAAAGCGGCCGAGCACGTGAAAATCATGGTCGCGATCAACAAGATCGATCTGCCGTCTGCGAACATCGACCGGGTCAAGAAGCAACTTCAGGAACGCGAGCTAAGTCCCGAGGACTGGGGCGGCGATACCATTGTTGTGCCAGTCTCGGCCACGAAAGGAATCGGGATTGATCAACTGCTCGAGAACATGGCTGTGCAAGCAGAAGTGATGGATCTGAAAGCTTCGCCGACAGCAACGCCGCGCGGCACTGTGATCGAAGCGCAGGTCGAAGCCGGCCGTGGTCCGACTGCGACCGTTATCGTGCAAATGGGAACCTTGCAACCGGGCGACGCATTCATCTGCGGCGATTACGCGGGCAAGGTGAAGGGATTGACAGATGACAGCGGCCAATCAATCAGACAGGCTGGGCCATCCACGCCGGTGCGCGTTCTCGGTTTCACCGGTCTACCCCAGGCGGGCGACGAGTTTTTGGTGATGGAGTCAGAGCGCTCGGCGAAAACGTTGAGTGAAGAGCGCTTGCTGGCGAAGCGTGCGGAGAAACTCAGCGCTCCGACCCGCGCGACACTCGAAAGCTTGCTCGAAGCGGCGGACGGTAAAAAGTATCTGCGCATCGTGCTGAAGTGCGACGCACAAGGCTCGCTCGAGGCGCTCACCACCGCACTTGGCCAGATCGAGAGCAAGAAGATCGATCTTGAAATCATCCACGCCGGCGTTGGTCCGATTTCCGAATCTGATATCCTGCTCGCCAGCGCGTCGAATGCGGTCGTCGTGGGCTTTAACATCAAAGTGGAAGCGATGGCGGTAAACGCGGCCAAGCGCGAAGGCGTGCAGGTCAAACTCTACAGCATCATTTACGAACTGATTGATCAGATGAAAGAAGCGATGGCCGGGCTACTGGATCCGGAACATCGCGAAACCGTCATTGGTCATGCAGAAGTGAAACAGGTCTTCAAGTTGAGCCGGGGAATCGTGGCTGGCTGTCTCGTCACTGATGGGCGCATCAGCCGGACCGCGCGCGCGCGCGTCTTGCGGCGGCGCCAGCCGGTCTATGACGGCGGCCTCTCCACGCTGCGCCGCTTCCAGGACGATGTGAAGGAAGTCCGCGTCGGTTTGGAGTGCGGTATCAAGCTCGGCGATTTCAGCGAATATCAGGTCGGCGACATTATCGAGTGCTACCAGCTCGAGCAGGTCGCGCAAAAATTGTAAGCCGGCTGGACAGAACTTTATCGAGCGGCCGCAGGCAGCTCGGCCCAGTCCCGCCCGGCACATTCCACTGCATGAAACATCGGTTATTACGCGTAAACGAACTGGTGAAGCGCGAACTGAGCGGTCTGATTGCGCGTGAGCTCACCTTCGACCGCGCGCTCGTGACCGTGAATGATGTGAGCGTCACTCCCGATCTCAAAAACGCGCACGTCTATGTGAGCGTTCTCGGCTCGGCCGTGCGCGGGAGTGCGATGGCGAAGCTGGAGGAAAATCGCGCCACGCTCCAGGCTCTCCTCGCGAAACAAGTCGTCTTGAAATACACGCCGCACCTGACGTTCCATCTCGACGATTCAATTGAACGAGGCGCGCGCGTGATCGAAATCCTGCAAACCATCGACCCACCCACCGCAGAGGAGGAAGGATGAACGGAACCGCTGCGAGTGGAACGGCGCCGGCCGCGCGCACGACGCAGTCGAGCCTCGCGGAAATCGCGGCCGCACTCCGGGCGCATCAGCGCTTTGTCATCATCAGCCATGTGCGTCCCGACGGGGACGCGCTGGGAAGCGAACTTGCGCTCGGCTTGTCGCTGCTGG
>JACCXL010000193.1 GCA_013697015.1 Chthoniobacterales bacterium
CCAGCGTGCAAATCGTAGCGCCGCGCGAACGTCTCCGAAACGATGACACATTGCTGATGCTGGAAACGATCCATCACGTCGGCATCCGTGCCACGCAGAAATTGAGGTTGTCGCCGGGCGTTTCCACGGATCACGGCGACGGCGATCGTACGATTGCGAAACGGGAGATCGATCTCGCGAAAGGTGTCGATTGAGCCGACGGCTGGGTGCTTCGCCAGAAAAGCGACCGTCGCCGGAGGCATGAATGACGATGGACCAGCAATCTCGTTCGAGGCGGGTGCGACGAACAGATCGGCGGTGAGCGTTTGAGCGATCCAACTCGCAACCGTTTGTCGAAACGAGAACACCATTACGCTGACTCCTACCCCCATCGCGACCGCCGCCGCGAGCGCCGCAATTGTGACCGAATTACGCGACAGCGATCGGCGCAGATTCGATAATGCCAGCCCCGCTTCAAGCCACCGTCTGCGTGAGGCGCTGAACAATGTTTGCAAGACCCATGACATCCAACCGGCAAACAGCATCGTCGCAGTCGGGACAAAGAGTGAGAAGCCGCTGAGCACGCAAAAAGCCGCACCGAAGCCGAGCCAGGGCGGGCCAGTCCGCAAAGCGAACCCGGAGAACGCGCACGCCAGCACAAGTGCGCCACAGCCAAGCGCGAACCATCCCGCCCACGGTCGAACTGATTTTTCGATGAAGCTGCCGGTGTGGAGCGCGTGCGCTGGTGGGATCCTCGCGGCGTTGTCGGAAGGGATCCATCCACCGAGAACGACGGAGGACAAACCAGCCAGCGCCGCCGCCAGCGCCATCATCGGCGTCACCGCAATATCGCGGACATGAATCAGGACATAGAGCGATGAGATCGTCCGGGAGACGGGGCCGATCAGGCCTCGTGCCAGAAGCACGCCGCCCACCAGCCCGAGCAAAATCCCCGGGACCGCAAACAGAAGAGCCTCGCCGAGGAATAAAGCGCGCACTTCGTTCCGCGTCACACCCAAGGCGCGGAGGATGCCGATCTCGCGAAGTCTTCTCGCGACGGAGCCGGCGACCGTGTTGTAGATCAGAAACACTCCGACCAGCAGAGAAACGAGGCTCATGGCGGTGAGATTCAACTGAAAGCTCCCCAGCATGTGTTCCACCTGCGACCCACGTTGTGCCGGCGCCGCGACGAGCGCGGTCGACGGCATCTTTTTTCGTAATTCCGCCGCCGTTCGATCTCGCGCCCGTGCGTCAGTATCAGTGAGCCGTAACTGAATTCCGCCCAGCACTCCCCGCAGCCCGAAAAGTTCCTGCGCCCAGCCGATATCAATCGCGGCAAAGTGCGAATCCAGGGCGGCTGCCCCTTCCGGGCGCATGATGAATCCAATGTGGAGGTATTGGTTTGTGCCATTGACGGCGCAGCGCAGCGCATCACCGCGATGCAATCCGTGAGCGCGTGCAAACTCATCCGTGACGGCGATTACATTCGGAGCAGCCAGCCATTGCTCCACGTCGAAACGGCGGTCGTTAAAATCCGTGAGCTGAAAGGTTCGGAACGACTGATTCGTGAAAATATCGATACCGAGGAGCTGCAGATATTCACCCGGTAAATCTGGCAACGTAACTATCCCCCGCACGACAGGAGTTGCAGCCGCTACGCCGCGCGCATGTTGAATCGTCGGAAAAACTGTCTCCGGCAAATCCGCAGCCGGCGCGGTGATCTGGAGCTGCGCTTTTCCAGCCACGAGATCGATCGTGGCGGCAAATGCGCGGTTCGCGCTTTGATTTGAAATCTGGATCGCGAAGTAAACTGCGACGCCGAGCGCGATGCTCGCAATGTTGAGCGCAGCGAGCAGCGGATGGTGAATCACATCCCGCACGATGTGCTGCCGAAAAATACGAAGAAAATTTGCGGGCACGCGGGACTTTACGATTGCGGATGTTCTCTTCCCGAGGGAATTTCGCGTTCGCTGCCGTTCCTCGCTGCGCGCGCAGAATGGCAGCATGGACTGCGCGAACGTTTGCACCGCTAGCTCAATTGGCAGAGCAGTGACTCTTAATAACAGTCGCACCGATTAGAACGCGACGCGGACACCGCGGGCGATGAATATCCGACGGGACGCAGCTGTTCGGTCAATAGAGCTCAATTTAGAATGGAGGCGGCGAAGTCAAGCTGGATGAGCACCAAACCGACCATCCGTTAGCTGCATCGCGGGTTAGGCCACCAATTCGCACGCATTGAATCGAGCAGATTGCGACCCACCAGAGCGAGATTCAAGTGCCCCGCTTGGGGACCAGCCGAGACTTCGATCCAGCGTGAAACGGGATGACATCGTCGAGTGCGGTAA
>JACCXL010000237.1 GCA_013697015.1 Chthoniobacterales bacterium
CAGCAACGACGGTCCGGGCTGTTGATAGGCTGTTCCGTAGTTCCCCCAAGGATTTTGTAGTTATCCGCCGAATCCGGAAAATCCGCCGAATCCGTTCAGACCCTTCTTCATAGATGCTTGATTTATAGATGCTTGATTTGCAAGACGCCGCCTGGCTTGCCTCGATCTCGGATATCGTTTAGTCTTATCGAGTTAACAAGGCGACAAGCGGGCACTCCTGGCGGGGTGCCTCACCCTCCGGCCCTCGCGATCGAATGTGCGAGGTGTGCTGCAGGAGTTCATGCCGAGCGGGGCCGGATGAGTCTTCCGGTCTCCCATCCGCGCGGGCTTCTGAAAAGGAGCTCGCGCTTTTCATTTGCAGTTTCATTCAAAGAGAGGTAGCCGAGTATTCAGGACACCACAAAAAGAGTGCGCGTGAACAGGCAGATTCGCATCAGCCCGCTCCGCGTGATCGCCGCCGACGGCGCTCAGCTTGGGATCATGGATGTTGAAGCAGCGTTGGCCGCGGCGGTAGAGCAGGGGTTGGATCTGGTGGAAGTCGCTCCGTTGGCTCGTCCCCCGGTCGTCCGCATCATGGACTATGGGAAGTACAAGTTCGAGATGGCGAAGATGGCGCGGCAGGCGAAGAAAAAGCAGCACGTGATCCACCTCAAGGAAGTGAAGTTTCGTCCTGGAATCGAAGAGCACGATTTCGCCACGAAGACGCGTCACGCCCGCGAGTTCCTCGCGGACGGCAACAAGGTGAAAGTCACGTTGATGTTCCGCGGCCGTCAGATCGCACATCCGGAGCTTGGCCGCGTTGTAGTGAATCGCGTTGCGCAGGAGCTGTCCGACGTTGCCAAGGTCGAGACAGAGCCGAAGTTCGAAGGAAAATTCATGACGATGATTCTGGCGCCAAAGTAGAAGTCGAACCGCCGTCAATCAACGAATACAGAGACTGAAATGCCGAAAATGAAGAGTCACAGGGGCGCCCGAAAGCGCTTCAAGATCACGGGGACAGGCAAGGTCAAGCGCATGAAGGCCTTCAAGAGCCACATCCTCACCAAGAAGACTTCCAAGCGGAAGCGCCGGCTTCGCCAGTCAGCGATTATCACCACCCCGGGCGAAGCAAAGAACATCAAGCGCCTTCTGCAGGCGTAAAGGAGAACTACAATGCCTCGCGTCAGATCGAACGTAGTGCGCCTGAAGCGCAAGAAGCAGGTGATGAAAGCCGCTCGCGGAGCCTTTGGCGCGCGCAGCAAGCTGTGGAAGGCAGCGAAGGAAAACGTCGAGCGCGGCTGGAAATACGCGTACCGCGACCGCAAGAACAAGAAGCGCGATTTCAGGAAGCTCTGGATTGTTCGCATCAATGCCGCCGCTCATCAGCACGACATGAGCTACAGCGTTTTCATGAACGGTCTCAAGCGCGCCGGCGTCGAGATCGATCGAAAGGTGCTGGCGGACATCGCTGTCAATGATCCCGCCGCTTTTGGAGCATTAGCCGAAGCCGCCCGCGCTGCACTGGCCGCCGCTTAGCCCGCTGCAATTTTCATAAGGGCGGCCCGGGAACGAAGCAGCGCGACGTTCCGGGGCCGCCTTTTACATTTCGCCACTGGTCATCCACACACCGCCAACGTGAAGCTCCAGGAACTCATAGAGAGAATTGCCGAGATCGAGGCCCGGGCTGCTTCGCTCATCGGCGAGGCGACGTCGACCTCGTCGCTCGATGCAGCGCGCCACAGCCTGGTCGGCAGAAAGAGCGGAGCGCTGACGGCAATGATGAAGGAGCTTCCGTCACTTTCTCCTGAAGAAAGGCGTGAGGCAGGCGCTGCGGTGAATCGCGCCAAGACGGCCATTGAAGACGCGCTCGATACACGTGCGATTGACCTGAGCAGCGCGAGCACCGCTGGTTCAACGGTTGATCTCACGATGCCCGCACGGCGTCAGTGGAAAGGCGCAAAGCATCCCGTCACGCTGGTGATCGAGGAGATAGAAGAAATCTTCCGGGAGCTCGGTTTCACGATCGCGCTCGGACCGGAGGCGGAAACCGAGTGGCACAATTTCGGAGCGCTCAACTTTCCGCCTGACCACCCCGCGATGGACATGCACGACACGCTGTACCTGGATGATCGGTTGTTGCTCAGGACGCACACATCGCCCGTGCAGATCCGGACGCTCCAGAGTCACGAGCCGCCGATTCGCATTCTCGCCCCCGGGAATGTTTATCGTCGCGACTTCTTCGATGCGTCGCACGCGCCCGTCTTTGCACAGATAGAGGGTCTGTCCATCGACGAAGGCGTGAGCTTCGTCGATTTGAAGGCTACTCTCACGCAGTTCGCGAATCGCTTCTTCGGTGCGACACGCACCCG
>JACCXL010000076.1 GCA_013697015.1 Chthoniobacterales bacterium
CGGCCACTTTGTGAACTTCATCTTCCACGCCGACTCGCAGCTAATCACGAAGCTCCGCTCCAAGTTTAAGCTCGACCCGGAAGTTTACCGGCAGCACTACCAGAAGCTGCGGCCGAAATCCGAGCGGAAGCCGAAAAAGTTGGCCGAGGCGAAGTAACTTCGCTACAACCGGCGGATGTCCACGTTCAACAAGGTCATCCTGCTCGGCAATCTCACCCGCGACCCCGAGGTCCGCTACACGCCAAAAGGCACCGCCGTGACCGAGATCGGGATGGCGCTCAATCGCGTTTACACCGCGGAAAACGGCGAGAAGCGTGAAGAAGTCACCTTCGTCGACGTGACGTTGTGGGGACGCACAGCCGAGATCGCGGGTGAATATTTGAAGAAAGGGCGTCCCGTTTTCATTGAGGGCCGATTGCAGCTCGATACCTGGGACGACAAGCAGTCCGGACAAAAACGCAGCAAGCTAAAGGTGGTCGCGGATAGCATGCAGCTCATCGGCGGCCGAGCTGGGGGAGGAAGTGGCGGCGGCGGTGCGGAGCCGGAAGAAGCAGCGGGCGCCCCTCGTTCGAGCGGAAGCAGGGGAGCAAGCGCGCCGCCTCCGAAAGTTGCCGACGTCGAGCCGGACGACGACGAGATTCCGTTTTGATCTTCGCAATCTTGCTCGCGATAATCGCAAATATTATCGCGCCGCGGGTTCAAACTGCTGATCAGTCGCTGACCGCTATTCTATAGTCTTTCGCCATGTCATCTACGTATTCAGTGACAGAAGCGCAGTCGGGCTTTCCCGCATTGTTGAAGGAAGCGGAGGATAATCTCGTTTTAGTCACCCGCCGAGCAAAGCCCGTCGCCTACATCGTTTCGGCAGAGAGAATGGCTGCAATCGCCGAGACGTTGGAAATCATGGCCGATCCCACGCGCGATGCGGGCAATGCGAAAAGCCCGGGACGGGAAGGGCAAATACCTCCCAGTCTCCGCGCTTAATGAGAGTTGAGATCGAGCAGCAAGTCATCCGTTTCACTCGAATCGCTCGCGCCAGAACCGCGTCGAGCGATGCGCGATGCTCTCCGCAAGCTTGCACGCGAGGAAGGCGATATCCGTCCACTCGAAGGAGAGCTTGAATCCTTTTATCGGCTGCGCGTCGATCGTTCTCGAGTGATTTTCTTCTATTCCTCCCGAGGGCGAAGTCGTCGGATTCGCTGCGTCTATGCGGGCTATCGCAATTTGGTCTACGAAGTATTCGCTGCAAAATTCCACGAGCTGTTCGAGCGATGACATCCACCGAAGCGTGCATCGCGTTGAACATGCTCCCAATGATGGGGCCGGTCCGCCTGCGCAAGCTTCTCGAGGTGTTTCCGTCGCCGGAAGAAATTCTGCGCACGCGTTCGAGCGCTCTTCGTGCGGTCGAGGGAATCGGGAACGAGGTCGCCGAACAGATCACGAGCTGGGAGAGGACGATTGATCTCGGAGCGGAGCTGGATCGCATCCGCGCTTTCGGCGCCGAAGCGATCACCGCGCAATCGCCGCTCTATCCGCGCCACCTGCGCGAAATTCATGCGCCTCCGATCGTGCTCTATGTCTGGGGCAAACTGGAGGAGCGCGATCAACACGCGATCGGTGTCATCGGTTCGCGCCGCACGACTCATTACGGAACCGAATCTGCGAAGAAGCTTTCCTATCAGCTCGCTTACGCCGGTTTGACAGTCGTCAGCGGTCTGGCCCGTGGGATCGACACCGCTGCGCACCAGGGAGCGATCGCTGCCAAAGGACGCACCATTGCGGTGATCGGCTCGGGGTTGATGAAATTGTATCCGCCGGAAAACGCTGCACTGGCGGAGAAGATCAGCCAGGGAAACGGCGCGATCGTCTCCGAGTTTTCCATGGAGATCGAACCGGACCGGCAAACCTTCCCGATGCGAAATCGGATCATAAGCGGATGGAGCCACGGGATTCTCGTGGTGGAAGCCGGGCTGAACAGCGGTGCGCTCATTACCGCGTCGCAGGCGCTTGAGCAGGGTCGATCTGTCTACGCCGTGCCCGGCCATATCAACGCGCCGAGCGCACAAGGTTCAAACCGGCTCATCCAGCAAGGTGCGAAGCTGGTCATGGACGCGAGCGATATTCTGGATGACATGCAGATCTTGTTACCAGAAACAAAGCCGTCCGCCGCAGCAGCGGAACGTCCGCTGCCGACGCTGAGCGCCGACGAGCGGAACGTTTACGATGCGATCGAGGCGACGGAAACCTCGATTGACGACATCGCGACCAAGTCGCATTTGCCAAGCGGCACCGTCTCTTCTACCCTCCTCCGCCTCGAGTTGAAGCGGCTCGTCAAGCAGTTGCCGGGCAAGTACTTCGTGAAACTCGCATAAGCTCGTCCGCAACGTGCTGCTAGTTTCGGGGTCTTAACTCCGCGAGGCCCGCTCTCCCATGTCCAAGTCTCTTATCATTGCTGAAAAACCGAGTGTCGCGCAGGATCTGGCGCGCGCCCTCGGTAAGGTTCCGAAAAAAGGCGATCACTTCGAGAACGACAAATATGTGATCTCGTCCGCGGTCGGCCACGTCGTCGAGCTCGAGATGCCCGAGGACATCGACAAGAAAAAGTATGGGTTCTGGCGGCTCGAAACGCTGCCGATTATTCCCGAGAAATTTGGCCTCAAGCCGATCGCCGACTCGAAGGACCGGTTTAATCAGTTGAAAAAACTGCTCGCTCGCAAAGACGTCGACACCGTGATCAACGCTTGCGACGCCGGCCGCGAAGGCGAGTTGATTTTTTCCAATCTCTATCAGCTCTCGAAATCGAAGCTGCCGGTGAAACGCGCTTGGATGCAGACGATGACGACCGAGGGCATCCTGGAAGCGTTCAAGAAACTTCGCGACGGCGAAGAGATGGCGGGTCTCGCCGACGGGGCGCGTTCACGCAGCGAGAGTGACTGGCTGATTGGGATTAATGGCACGCGCGCGATCACGAAACGCATGTTTGGCTCGCGCGGGCGCAACGTCGCCACGGTCGGCCGCGTGCAAACTCCGACCCTCGCGATCGTCTTCGGCCGCGAGCTGGAGATTCGCAATTTCAAATCGCGTCCTTTCTGGCGCGTGACCGCGAATTTCGAGATCGCGGCCGGCAGTTACGAAGGTATTTTTCAACGGCCCAACTTCAAGAAAGCCGAGAACGACGAGCACGATCGGATCGACCGCCTTCCGGACAAGGCGATCGCCGACGAAGTGCTTGCGGCCTGCCAGGGCCAACCGCTCGCAAAAGTCACCGAGCAAAAGAAATCTGCGAACCAGGCGTCACCGCGTTTGTACGATTTGACCACGCTGCAACGCGAAGCGAACAACCGTTTTGGTCTTTCCGCTCGCCGCACGCTCGATATTGCGCAGGCTCTTTACGAACGTCACAAGGTAATCACGTATCCGCGGACCGATGCGCGCGCGCTGCCCGAAGATTACATCGCGACGTGCCGGCAGACGCTCGAAAGTCTCCGGGGCGATCTCGGCAAGCATGGACAGTCCGTGCTCGGAAATGGCTGGGTACGGCCGAACAAACGCATCTTCAACAACGCGCAGATCTCGGATCACTTCGCGATCATCCCGACGACGACCGAGCCCAAGAATCTCGATGAGATGGAGGCAAAGGTTTACGACATGATCGCGCGACGATTCGTCGCGGCGTTTTTTCCGTCAGCGGAATTCGATATCACGACGCGGACCAGCACCGTCGCGAACCGGTTCGACTTCAAAACCGAAGGCAAGGTCCTGACATCACCGGGGTGGTTGGCGGTCTATGGCAGGACAACGGTCGATGATAACTCGACCGATTCCAAAGCGTTGCCGGCGCTCCATGACAGGGACAACGGCCAGGCGAAAACGATCTCCGCCGAAGTTCATAGTGAGACGACGAAGCCGCCGCCGCGTTACACGGAGGCCACGCTTCTCTCCGCGATGGAAGGTGCTGGCAGACTTGTCGATGACGAGAGCATGGCCGAAGCGATGAAGGAACGCGGTCTCGGAACACCGGCGACGCGCGCGGAAACTATCGAGAGATTAATTAGACAGAATTACATCGAGCGCGATCAACGCCAACTCGTACCGACCACAAAGGCAGAATCGCTCCTGCAATTCCTCGCCGCGGTGAAGGCGGACGCGCTGACGAAGCCGGACATGACTGGAGAGTGGGAATACAAGCTGCGGCAGATGGAGCACGGGAAATATTCACGCAAGACGTTCATGTCGGAGATCGTCGAGGTTACGAAAGGAATCGTCGAGCGCACGAAAAAGTTCGAAGAAGATGAAACGAACTCGCGCGAAACCGACATCATTTCGCCGACCGACGGCAAGCCGATGTTCGAAACGCTGCGCGGCTACAAATCGCAGGACGGCACGCTGATGATTTACAAGGTGATGAGCGGGCGCAAAATCGAGGAAGAGGAGGCTCGCGAACTTGTTGCGAAGGGTGAGATCGGTCCGCTGGACGGTTTCGTCTCCGCCAAAACCGGCAACCGGTTTCCGTCGAAAATCAAGATCGCCGACGACGAAAAAAATCCCGGAAGCAAAAAGGCTGAACTGGATTTCGGGAATAAAGTGGACCTCAACGCGCTGACGCCGTTCTGGACCGATCCGAAAACTGGCGCGGAACTTTGCGAAGCGCCCACCAGTTACGTCCTCCGCGAACGGAATGGCGAGGGCTGGAAAGAGACGTTCAAAGTGGGTCGGTTGATGTGTCAGAAGCCGGTCACGCGCGAGCAGGCAATCCAAATGGTGGAGCGCGGTAAGAGCGATTTGATCCAGGGATTCATTTCCAAAAAAGGCCGGCCATTTGATGCCTACTTGCTACGCCATGGAGCGAAAATTAATTGGGAATTCCCGCCACGGAAGCCGCGCGAGGGTGGGGGAAAAAATGCCGACGGCTCGCCGCGCGCGCCGCGGAAACCAAAGGCTCCGCTCGATCTCAGCAAGGCCGTAAAATTGAGCGAGAGCAAAATCCACGACGGCGATCTTTATCAAACGGCTGACGCGTTCGTAGTCGCGAAGCCTCAAGCGGATGGCTCGGTGCGCGTCGTGTTCGAATTGAAACGTCATCTTTGCGGCAAAGAAATTCCGGCAGAGGAAGCCGAGCGTCTCGTGGAGATGGGGAAGACAGGACTGATCGAAGGGTTCCTCTCGAAACGCGGATCGAATTTCAGCGCCTACCTGAAACTCGCGAAGGACAAAAAGAAAGCGGAGTTCGAATTTCCGCCGCGTTGAGTGGGATTTGATGCGAAGAGATTGACACCACAACAAATAGTGTGTTAATCACAATGTAGACACTATGCGTTGTCCCAAGTGCGGGTTTCGTGACGACAAGGTCATCGACTCGCGCCAGTCTCGAGACAGTTCCAGTATTCGCCGGCGCCGGGTTTGTCTTCAGTGTGCTTATCGTTTCACAACCTACGAGCAAATCGAGCGCTCCGATCTTCGCGTGATCAAACGCGATCGGACGCATGAGCCGTTTGACCGGCGGAAGCTCGTGAACAGCCTGGCGAAAGCTTGCGAGAAGCGCTCGATCAGCCTGGTGACTCTGGAAGAGGCAGTCGACGAAATCGTGCATGATGTGGAAACGGGCGGCCGCGAAGTTTCCTCTGCGGCGATCGGAACGCGCGTTCTCGAGAAGCTGCGCGAGATCGATGAAGTAGCATACCTCCGCTATGCCTCGGTTCATCGGCGCTTCGAAGAGGTCGATCAGTTCGTCGACGCCATCCAGGCCCTTGGCCGGCGCGTGAAAACGAACGCGCTGCAGCGCGAATTGTTCCCCGCTGAATCTGCGAATCATGGTCGCGTTTAAAGAAGAATTCCCCTATTTGCGGTCGGATTCCGGACAGTTGTTCGAGTTCGATCAAAAGTGGCTGCACGCTGCGATCACGCGCGCGGCGGATCAGGCTGGCTATCCAAGCTGGTGGCTGACCGACCACGTGACCGAGAGCATTGCTTTTTATCTGCGTCTCCGGAACGACGAGCCAGTGGTCGCGTTCAGCCAACTTTCACAGACGGTTCGCTACGTCCTGAAGGTGATCGGTTACAAGGAGATCGTTCCCTATTTTGCGCCCACGCCACCGCCGGTTTCATTTTCGCTGCTGGAAGTTGCGGAAGAAGCCGGCGCCGGGTACGAGCTGGCCTTTTTCGAATGCCTCGAACGACGGATAGCGGCATTGATCGATACGCGAACCGAAAGCGTGCACCTCGTCGGACTGCAAGCGTGTGTGAAACATCTGCAGGGAGCGAAGGCGTGGACACGGGCTTGCGACGCGTTGCGCGAAGAAGTGGTGTGCTTCGTGCGTGAGAAGATTGCTGTTCATGGCGATGCGATGCAGCTCCAGTGCTCTATCCGTTAGAGCGTGCGATGCCGCCTCGTAGAATCAGCGCGCCATGACCATTTTCGAAAGAATCGTCGCGCGCGAGATTGCGGCGGAGATCGTTTACGAAGACGACGATGTTCTCGCCTTCCACGACGTGAACCCGCAGGCGCCGGTCCATGTGCTGATCGTGCCGAAGCGGGTCATCCCTCG
>JACCXL010000242.1 GCA_013697015.1 Chthoniobacterales bacterium
GGAAGCGGGACTCGGGGCGGCGGCCGTAGCGTGAAGCGCGCACGTTACGAACGTAGCAGTCAAAATTCCCGCAGAAAAAAGAGCTTTCACAAACGATCACCGGCGCTTTTATTTACGCCTTCTACGACGATCGCGCACCTGCGAAATGGGATTTTCGCCGCCATGTGCGTCGTTCCGCGCTTTAAGGGCTGATGGTACCCCTTTGGGAAGTTGCCCACGGGCGATCGCATGGAGATTCCTCCCGCCTCGATTTTACTGCCGCTCAGTTTCTCGTCTTTCTCTACCGGAACGCGATTCACGCGGCGAGGATTGCGACGGTAACTTCCGTGTCTCGAACGGTTTCGGAGCACCTCGGCCGGGGCAATTTCCGCTTTCCCCATGTCAGTACTAGGGCAACTTGCCCGTTGCATGGCCGAGAAGGCGGATAACTCAGAGGGCGGCGGTACGATCGAGACGAATCCTGTGCTCGTCCTGCAAGGCATCGGCGCGATGGGCCGGCGGTTCCTGAGCGAAGTCGGCAGCTTGTTCTGGTTCATCGTCTACACCTTTGGCGAAACAATGGACAACGTCAGGCGCGGCCGGGTTCCGTTTCGCGCTGCCAGTTTTTTCCGGCACAGCGATCGCGCCGGCGTCGGCTCCATTCCGCTCGTCGCGATGGTCTCCTTCTTTCTGGGACTCACGATGGCGCTGCTGACTGGCTATCAGCTCCAACGCTTCGGGACCGAACGACTGGTGCCCGGTCTGGTAGCCATTGCGTTTACGCGCGAACTGGGGCCGTTGCTTACCGGGATCATGCTGGCCGCGCGGATTGGCGCGGCCTTCACGGCGGAATTGGGCACCATGCAGGTTTCCGAAGAGGTGGAAGCAATCGAAGCGATGGGGATCAGTCCGCTTCGCTTCCTGGTTGCGCCGCGGATGCTCGCGCTCTTTTTGCTGATGCCGTGCCTCTCCACCATTTCGAGTATTGCGGCGATCTTCGCCACCAGCCTGATCTCGCGCGCGTATTTCAATATCGCGTTTGTCTACTTCAACGATCTCGTCCTCCACAGCCTCCTCATCCGCGACATTATTACCGGAATTTTGAAGAGCTTCCTTTTCGGTTTACTAATTGCCGCGATCGCCTGCTACCGCGGCTTGAACGTCAAAGGCGGCGCAGCGGGCGTCGGCGCGTCGACTACGTCCAGCGTCGTGACCGCCATCACGACCGTCATTGGTTTTGATACGCTGTTCAACGTCGTCTACGTGGTGTTTTTCCCGTGAGCCAGGCGCGCGATCCAGCAGTGGTTGAGCTGCGCGATGTGCGACTCAATTTCGAGGACAAAGAAGTGCTCGAGGGTGTATCGCTGCGCGTCGAAACGCTTGATCGCTTGGTCATCATGGGCCAGAGCGGGAGCGGTAAGAGCACGATCTTGCGCCTGATTCTCGGGATCCTGCCGCCGACGGAGGGAGAAGTGTTCTTCAAGCAATTCGAGATCTCGCGACTGCGCCGCCGAAAGTTGCAACACATCCGCACGCAGATGGGAATGGTGTATCAGTACTCCGCGCTCCTCAGCTCCCGCACGGTGCGCGATAACGTGGCCCTGCCACTGGAGGAGCTGACCCACAAAACGCGCGCTGAGATCGATCAAAGCGTGGATCAAAAACTCGAAATGGTCGGAATGCTGGATGTGAAGGAGCAGATGCCATCGGAACTTAGCGGCGGTATGCGCAAGCGCGTCAGCCTGGCTCGCGCCCTCGTCATGGAACCCGAGCTCATTCTTTTCGATGAACCTTCCGCCGGTCTCGACCCGGTCATTAGCTCCGTGATTGATGAATTAATCATCAGCTTGACCGAGCAATCGAAAGTTACTTCGGTGATTGTGACGCACGAAATGGACAGTGCTTTCCGCATCGGCACGCGGATGGCTATGCTCTACCAGGGAAAAATCATCGAGCAAGGAACGCCGGAGGAAATGCAACGATCGGAAAATCCAGTGGTGGCTCAGTTTCTGAGCGGCAGTACCGAAGGCCCGATTCTGGAAGGAAGCCAAGATGCAATTGCGACGAAATGAACTTTTGACCGGCGTTCTCGTGCTCGCCACGGTCGCCGCCCTCGCGAGTGTTCTCATTCTGCTCGGCGCACCCGGTTTGTTTAGACCGCTCGTGACCTACAAGATTTATATGGACAACGCGGCCGGCATCAAACTCGGTGCGCCTGTGCTTCTCGCCGGGCGCAAGATTGGCCAGGTCGAAAAACTTTTCTCCCCGGTCTCGCGCGAGGATGCGCAGCGGGCGCAGGAAGCGACGGACGCGGTGCACCCGCCGGAGCCGGGTGCGAGCGCCCCGCCCGCCCCGCCAAGATCCAAGTATGAAGCCCGCATCGATGTTCGGGTCGACAAAGATGCGCTCGTCTATCGCGACGCCCGCGCGCGCCTGATCACGCTCGGATTGCTGGGCGAAACCGCGATCGATATCACTCAAGGAAACGATTCGTCCGGCCGCGCGAAAGATGGCGAACTCTTCGCCGGAGAACGCGTGCCGGATTTTGGCGAATCGATTGCCACGATGCTCGATGTCGTGAAACCGGTCGCCACCGAGGCGACCAACACCTTAAAAGAGCTTCAGGTCACCTCTCAGAATCTCAGCCGGATTACAGACGAAAACTCACAATTGAACATGTCGCTGGCGCAGTTCCGCACCTTTGCCGAAAACCTCACCAATCTGACCGCGCGCGACAGTTCGTTGTCGCTCGCGCTGGGTCACGTCGAGGAACTCAGCCGTGAGCTGACGAATAACGATAACATCAAGGTTACGCTGCAAAATTTCCGCGACGCCTCGACGAAGTTAGATCGCGCCCTCAGCGATCTGAGCCCGGCTCTGAAAGACGCCGGCGCGAACGTGAAAGACTTCACAGAGACAGTAAAAACGCAGCCGTGGAGATTAATCTGGCCGAGCACGAAAAAGTATCCGAACCAGGAGCAGCCCGCGACCGCAACCACCACCGTGCGCAAGAGCGCCCGGGGAAAGCGCACGGCCGCCACCCCTAGCCCATCCCCCTCTTCTCGCCGACGGAACTGACCCTCGCTACCGCTTCCTCACGATCCGGGAGCGCACGCACCGCCAACTGCCCTTAGCCGCTGGTGCAGCTTTCCCCGGCAAATCTGGCGCGCTCTCAAAGCCGCCGAAAACAATCAACCTATGTCAATAGGC
>JACCXL010000085.1 GCA_013697015.1 Chthoniobacterales bacterium
CCTACACGCCGGGCGCGCCCGGAATTTTCGGAATCGACGCGACGGTCGATCCAGAGAAGCGCGAACCTACCCAGCAGCTCGCTCTGCAAATAGTCGATGAAATTAAGCAGGGCGGCGTGACGGCGGAGGAATTGGCGAAAGCGAAAAAAATCTCGCTCAGTCATCACTTGAGCGCGCTGACCACGATGCGCGGTCAGGCGTCGGATTTGGGTTCGAACTGGTTTCTAACCCGGAACCTCGACTTCACCCGTGATTATCTGAGCGCGGTGCAACGAGTGACGACCGATGACATTCGACGAGTCGCCGGAAAATACTTTAGCGACGATAATCTAACGATCGTTTCGCTCAACCCGAAAGGATCGCTCGCCGCGCGCAACGACGCGAAGCCGCCCGTCGCGGCCGGTGAGATTCAGAAAATCGAGCTTTCAAATGGCTTGCGTCTCCTGGTGCGCGAAGATCCCAGGCTTCCGCTGGTGGGGATGACGGCGGTCTTTCGCGGCGGACTTCTGGCCGAAACGCGGCAAACCAACGGCGTTACGCATTTGCTCTCGAAGACGCTTCTGAAGGGCACAAAAACGCGCACCGCCGACCAGATTTCCGGCGTGCTCGAGGCAGTCGGCGGAACGATCGGGAGCGACTCTGGAAATAACAGCTTCAACGTCTCGGTCGACGTCACGCAGCCGGACTTGAAATTAGGCGCTGAGATTTTGGCGGACGTGCTGCTGAACGCGACTCTGCCGGAGAAGGCAGTGGCGCGGGAAAAGGAGGTGCAGCTCGCTGAGATCAAGGAAGAAGAGGAGCAGCTGACAACGGTGGCGCGAAACATCCTGCGCGAAGCTCTTTTTGCGCAGCATCCGTATGCGCTGCGTGGCAAAGGTTCGGCTGATTCGGTGACGAAGCTCACGCAGAAGAATCTGGTCGAATTCCGCGATCGCTACCTCGTCGCCAGGAATGGAGTGATCTCGGTCTTTGGCAACGTGAAGGCGGCGGAAGTGAAACAGCTTTTTGAGCAACTGCTCGCCACCATGAAACCAGGCGAACTTGAGCTTGGCAACGTGGCGAAAGGCGAACCACTCGCGAAGACAGTCGAGGTCGAAAGTCTAAAGGAGAAAGCACAAGGTGTCCTCATGATCGGTTATCGCGGAGCCGACATGTTTAGCCCGGATCGTTACGCGCTGGAATTGATCGATGAAGCGAGCAGCGATCTCGGCTCACGATTTTTCATCCGCATTCGTGAGAAGATGGGCCTGGCTTACTACGTCGGCGCCGCGCAAATGCAGGGACTGGTGCCCGGATTCTTCGTCTTCTATCTCGGGACCGATCCGCAGAAGATTGATCGCGTAAAGGCCGAACTGCTGGATGAAATTCGGAAACTCGCTGCCGATGGTGTCACGGCCGAGGAGCTGATGCGCGCCAAGAAGAAGTTAATCGGTCAGCAGCAGATCTCGAATCAAAGCAACGACGCGTTTGGATACATGACGGCGCTCGATGAACTCTACGGGCTCGGCTTCGACAATTATAAGAAACTCGAGCACGATGTGAATGGGATTACATTGCAAGATGTGAAGGGCGTGGCGGCGAAATATTTCCAGAATCAACCCTACGTCCTTGCGACCGTGCGACCGCCGTCGGCGGCCTCGGAAACGAAACAGAAATAATATGGCCGAAGTTCAGACGAGCACGCAATCGGGCGCGATGGCGCAACGTTTCATCGAATTCGTCATGATGCAGGCGCAGAACGCCGCGCTTTTTCTCGGTCAGATCCCGAACCCGCAGACCGGCGCGGGTGAGGTGAACCTCGAGCTGGCGAAGATGTTCATCGATCAGCTCGCGATGATTCAGGAAAAAACGCGCGGCAACTTGTCGAGCGAAGAGAACACCGTCTTGCGCAACGCCATTTCCAATTTGCAGATGGCGTTCGTCGAGGTTTCAGAAAATGAGCGCGGCGCGGGAGCTCCAGCCGCTGCGGCTCCGGTCCAAAATGATGCGCCGTCGGTCGCGCCCGAGAGCGGAAAGATTGACACGGGTGTGGCGTCCTCGGTGCAGTCTGAGACCGAAGGAAAAAAGAAATTCACGAAAAGCTACGGAGCATAGTGTCTCCGCTTCTGCCGAAACTCTTCGGTCGCGCGTAATTCTTGCGCGTTTTCTGCCGCGGCATCCGTATTGATAGCGTGCCTGTCACAGCCAAAAACGGGGCGAAAATTGCGAAGAAGCTCGCTGATCTCGAGATTGTCACCGATCCCGAGGAGGCGGCTGCGGAAGCGGGCCTGCGCTACGTCAGTGATGATCAGCCCGGCTACACGCGGAGAGCGCGGGGCAAGGATTTTGCCTATCTGGATACGGAGGGGAAGGAGATCAAGGACGAGCAGCGTTTGCTGCGCATTCGGCGCCTGGCCATTCCGCCAGCCTATCGAGATGTTTGGATCTGCCCTACCGCGAACGGACACATCCAAGCCACGGGCCGAGACGACCGCGGCCGCAAACAGTACCGCTACCACGAGCGCTGGCGCGAAGCGCGCGATGAAAGCAAGTATGAACGCATGGTTCTATTTGGGGCGGCCCTGCCGAAAATTCGGAAGCGCATTAAATCCGACATGGGACTGACCGGGCTGCAGCGGAACAAGGTGCTGGCCACCGTTGTCGCGCTGCTCGAGCGTACTTTTATTCGAGTCGGCAATGAGGAATACGCGAAAGAGAACAAGTCGTTTGGGCTCACGACCATGCGGAACCGGCACGTCGAAGTGGAAGGTTCCACCCTGCAGTTTAATTTTCGTGGCAAGAGCGGCGTCAAGCACGCGGTGCCAGTCACGGATCGTCGCATCGCGAAGATCGTGAGCAAACTTCAGGATTTGCCCGGCCAGGAGCTGTTCCAATATGTGGACGGCGAAGGGGAGATCCGGAATGTGACCTCGCAGGACGTGAACGATTACCTGCAGGAAATCACGGGCGAGGAGTTTACGGCCAAAGATTTTCGCACCTGGGCCGGCACCGTCATGGCGGCGATCGCGCTGAACGCAGTCGGCGCATTTGAGAACAAAACGCAGGCGAAGAAGAACGTGAGAGACGCCATAACCGCAGTCGCGAAAATGCTCGGGAACACGCCTGCCGTTTGTCGAAAATGCTATGTCCACCCGGCCATTCTCGAGAGTTACCTGAGCGGCGCTTCCATCGAAGGGCTCAAACAAAAAACCGAGGAAACCCTCGCCGAAAATCTGGATGATCTGCGCGGCGAAGAGGCGGCCGTCATTGCCTTTCTCCGGGACCATCTCGCAAACGCGAAAAGCTGACAACGGCTCGCCTCGTGAGCGAGCAGCGGCGACTTTGTGCGGCTTGCGCAAGAGCAACGCGCGCCAGCGGATTATCGGGCATCTGATCAAAAGCAATACGACCGATCGGCGATTGACTGGAGATGGGAGAGAGAACCCGTGTGAGTCGCAATTGCCGGCTCGCTGGGAACGCTCAAGCCTTGCCGGCAATGGAGGAAGGATGCGATCGTGATCCAGTTTCCGTTGCTTGATTTCGTGATGAATGAAGAAGAAACGATAGACGGTTTATTCAAGGAGTTCAGCGGAAGTAGTGCCGGGGCGGCCACCCTGGCGATCAAGGAAGGCCAAGCCGTTTTCGCCAAAGCCTACGGACTGGCGAATCTTGCGGAAAAAATTCCCTGCTCAACCAGCACGAATTTCCGTCTCGCCTCCGTGACCAAACAATTTACGGCGATGGCGATTATGATTTTGGCGGAGCGCTGCAAGTTGTCGCTCGACGACAAGATTGCAAAATTTTTCCTGGAATTTCCTGATTACGGAAGTGAAATCAGGATTCGACATCTGCTCACGCACACTTCCGGCTTGCTCGCTTACGAAGAGATAATGCCGCCGCACACGACCATTCCATTGAGCGACCGCGACGTGCTTTGGATTTTGATGCAGCAGGATCATCTTGAATTTTCGCCCGGGAAACAATTTCATTACAGCAACACCGGCTATTCCTTCCTCGCGTTGATTGTCGAGGCGGCTTCAGGACAAAAGTTCGCGACGTTTCTCGAGGAAAATATTTTTCAACCACTCGGCATGACGAACAGCATCGCTTACGAACCGGGAATTTCGCTCGTGCCGAATCGCGCATTCGGTTACGCAAAACGGCAAGAGGGCTTCGAATTCAGCGATCAAAATCTGACCAGCGCGGTGCTGGGCGATGGAGGAATTTATTCTTCGCTGGCCGATCTCTACCAATGGGACCAGGCGCTTTACATGGAAAAACTTGTCTGCCGAAAAACGCTGCAACAGGCGTTCACCATGCACGCCGCAAGATCTGATTTCGACGGCAGCGGTTACGGTTTTGGTTGGTATATCGGCAGACATCGCGGTACGGAGCGCATCTGGCATTACGGCAGCACCTGCGGATTTTCGACGAAGATCGAACGATTTCCCCAAAAACAATTAACGGTGATTATTCTCACGAACCGTCGCGATGGAGAAATCTCCGACGTTCCGCAAAAGATCGCGGATCTCTATTGGTAAAAGACGTTTGAAAAATGCCAACGGCAAAGCGTTTTCAGAGGTCTCGCTAGAATAAATTTATGGCGCGAAATCCGCGCGTCGTGGGGACAGTCCCGTCGCCAAAAGAATAATAGAGCAAACGATTCCAAGTGAGGACGAAAAAGACAAAAAGAAGTAAGGTGGCATCTGATAAGTCGGGGAAACGCCCGCGAGCGGAGTTTGGCCGACGCTAACGGATGGCCGACCGGTTACACATGGGCAGCGCGAGCTATCTTTCTTCCTTACTCACACATGACGATAGTAAGCTCTGACCCGAATGGCACCACAGGTTTGGGCGGCAGCCCCGGACTGCCCCGGTAATCCGCAACTATGAACTTGGCGAAGGACCCAGCGCTCCGTCTATACCACCAAACGTTGAAAGAGTTATTATTGGCGTCCGCGACTCGATCGGACAAATGAAAATAAAGCATGGGTTTGCTTCCGGCGGCGAACTTCTTACCAAGGTGCTTCGTTTACCCTTTTTGTTTTTCGGAAGGTCGGTGAAAAGTTGTTTGATTGATGTTTCGACACCGTGCGGGGCTCAATAGGTGAAAACTTCTGCGTTTTACGCCTGCAGCATTTTCTCGATTATCGTGACGGCTCTGTTTCGAGCTGATTGTTGCGCGAAGGGATCAAAACCCGCGACGGTACGAATCGATGTGCATCACTCTGGCGAGGCTATCCGGCAAGAGCTGCTCGGTTACACGCCTGTCGGGAGTGACGCTACCGCGGTCCTGGAGTTTGTTCATACTCGTCTTTTTTCTGCGGGATTCGCGAGCAGTATCGGCGTTGTGCCGAGAGCCGGAATTGGGGTTAGGTTAGGTGATTATTTCGGCGGCCCGTTCATACGGACGGCGGTCGACGCTAATTGGCAGTTTGATGAACATCGGAAACTGCGGAGCATTGAAATCCGGCGAGTGAGCGGCAAGGGAAATTCCTCTCCTGCTAATGACCCGACTGTCAGACCGAAGATTAGGATTGACCTCCGACACTCTGATGAGTCTATCAGAGAAGAATTGCGTAAATACACTCCCTTAGAGCGTGTCATGCACTTTGTTGCAGATAAATCTGTACTTTTTACTTACAAGCAAGCATCAAGCTTGGGATGGGACATAAAACAAGAGAGACCAAGACCGATTACGCGAGCGATGTGGGCGATGAAGAATGGGCCTTTTGTGCGCCCTATCGGACCCTGATGAAAGAGGATGCCCCGCAGCGAGAGTACACGCTGCGCGGGCTTTTCAATGCGGTGCGCTACATGGTGCGGGCGGGGTGTCCCTGGCGGATGATTCCCAATGATCTGCCACCGTGGTATACGGTGCAGCAACAGGCGCAGCGCTGGATTGCAGCGGGTTGCTTTGAAGCCATGGCGCACGATCTGCGCGAGGTGCTGCGACTGGTGGCGCAGAAGGCGGCCGTGCCCTCGGCGGAAATCCTAGATGGACGCACCCTGCAGTCGACGCCGGAAAGCGGGAGCCGCGCGGGGACGGTGCGGTCACTCTGTGGAGATGGGACGCAGCCCTGTTGCAGCGCGATTTCGACGCGGCCGGAAGAGCCGCGGTGGATTGCAAAACGGAGACCGTGCTGGGAAATTTTCGATACGCCTATTCCGAGGGAATACCTGCTCGGTTGTGTCGCCCTGGCGCGCGGTGATTCCGCGCGGGCGGAGCCTCTGTTTCAGGCAGCGCGCACCGTTATGGAAGCCGATGCCCGCAACTTCAAGTCGGACCCATTTCGACGCGTGCAGCTGGGAATCCTCTATGCCTACCTCGGCCTCAAGGACGAAGCGCTCCGCGAGGGCGTGCGGGCGATGGAATTGCTGCCGGAATCACGCGACGCTTTAGAGGGTCCGAAAGTGGCGGCAGGCGTCGCGCTGATTTATGCGCGGACCGGTGAGACGGACCGTGCGATCGTTGCCATCGAGCGACTGCTGACCACGCCGGGTTCGGTCGCAGGAGCGTTCGAAGCGAGCATGACGGTCGCGGATCTGCGTGCTCGCTGGGGGTGGGATCCGCTGCGCCACGACCCCCGTTTCAAGAAGTTGATCGAAGGACCCGAGCCGAAGACGAATTATTAATTATTCTGGCAGTGGCTGCACTGACTCATACCGGTCGCGCGCGTGCTGCACGCGCTCCATCAATTGCAAATGCGATACGTGCATACCGAGCACGAGCGCGCCAATCAATCCGAAATACATGACCGCCATCAGCCAACGTCGGGCCGGGATAACTTCGAAATAGCGCTGTTCTTCGTCGCTGCGTTTGCGAAAGAGAGAGAAAATACGTGGCAACGAAGCGAAAAGTAGAATCCAGACGATGAAGTTCGGGTGTGTCCAAGCCAGCCACCCGAGCGCGGCGAAGCCCGGCAGCCACAACCAGGGGGAAAGAGCGGTGACAATGCGCCCGCCATCGAGCATGCCAACCGGCGTGAGATTGAACAGATTCAGAAAGTAAGCCGTCCAGGCGAGCGCGATGAACAGCGGTATGTTCAGGGCCAGCCCGGCCGCGTGACAGACGACGGCGCCGAGCGAGCCGAGAATCGGTCCGCCGATCCCGACGCACGCTTCCATCCAGGCATCGCGCGGCGCTTCTTTCAAGGCAATGAACGCGCCCATGAACGGGATGAACATCGGCGCGCTGACGGCGAGCCCAAAATATTTCGCCGCGAGCAAATGTCCGCATTCGTGCACGAGCAGGAGCAGGACGAAACCGACCGCCCATTTCCAACCCCAGAGACTGGCGTAGACACCAACCATCAGCACCATTGAGCCGCCAGTTTTCAACAGGATCGGCAAAATGAATTTGATCTTGCCGATGAACTTAAGGATCACGACGCCGATGATTCCGAGGGGCCCAAGCGCTTTCTTTGCCTTTGTCGCGATCGTTTCGCGCGGAGCGATCGGGTAAATGGTGTCGGAGCTCGTCTGCATACGGGAAGATCGTCAGCCGACGGCGTTTTGCAGGTCAGAAAACGCGGCGCCGAGATGATCGACAACATCACGCGCGATGAGCGATTGTTCGCTCTCGGTCCCAAGGAACAGGGCGATTTCCGCGGCGCGCCCCGAAATCCACGCCCCCACACGGGCGGCATCGTAGGGTGACAAGTTTTGCGCGATGAGCGCGGCACACAGACCGGTGGTGACATCGCCGATGCCTCCTGTCGCCATCGCGGGATGGCCGGTCGTGTTGTAGCTGAGCGGGGCGTTCCGTTCCGCGACGATGGTGCGGCTACCCTTCAAAAGGAGTGTCACCTCGTG
>JACCXL010000302.1 GCA_013697015.1 Chthoniobacterales bacterium
ACGCAGCCGGAGTTTGAAGCGCTGCCGCTCGGGCGTTCTCCGCAAAACCATCTGCTCGTGCGCGCCTACATTAACGACAAGCCGGCGCTGCTCGGCGTCGATACCGGGGCTCCGATCAGCGCGATCGCGATCAATCGGCGGGAATATTTTGGACTGACGCCAATCACCGGCATGTCGAAAATCCCGGCGCGCTTGCGCATCAACGGTTCTTTCAACAGCGTGGCGATCGCACACACTTTGCAGCTCGGAGGATTACACCTCATCGACGAGCCGATGGTGGCGATCGATTTCGGCGGCTCCTCCAAGGCGCGCAAACTTCTCAACGAACAGGAAATCGATGGCATTCTCGGCGCGGACATTTTGTTTCCGACCGAGGCGGTGCTGGATTGCCAGACGCAAATGCTGATTTTGAAAATGGACCCGAAGCTTTCCGGTCGCGCACCGGGCTTGGACTTCCGCGGCTTCACCCGCATGCCGATTCATGTCAGCTCCGGGTACAATTTGTATGTCGATGGCGCGGTCAACGGCACGCCCGCCAGATGGATGATCGACACCGGCGCATTCACCACGCTGCTCCATCAGAGGTTCGCACGCCGCATGAAGATACCTCTGCGCGACACGCCCTTCACTTCTGCGGGCGTTAATCTGAAACAGCGGGGCGTGCAGATGGCGACGATTCGGAACCTATCGGTGGGTTCGGTCGATCTTCATGGCAAAGAAGTGGGCGTGATCGATTTGGAAGGGTTGGTGCATGGGGGGATGCTCGAAGGGAAGCGGCCCGTCGTCGGGTTGCTGGGTTCTGAATTGTTACGCCGGCATCATGGCATCATCGATTTCGGAACCAAGACGCTCTACTTGAAAGAGTAGCGATGCGCGCGCCGGAAGGCCGTCGCAATCGACCGAGGCTCCGCTACTCGATGTCGATCTCCCGCACCCGCTTCTGCGCACGAATCAGCTCGACGTTGTTGCGCAACTTGTCGGCCAAACCGACCGCGACCGGAATCGCTTCCAGCAGAATGGTCGGCGAAGAAGCGTCGGAAGTTTTCACGACAATGTTTTCGACGCCCAACGTCCGGTAGATGAACGGCTGTTGCTGCTCCAAATCCTTCACACGATAGAGCTCCAGCGTGTCGGTTACCTTGCTAAAGACGCCTTCTGTGATTTTCAATCTCTCGGTCGTCAATTCATAGATTTTGTTTTTCGTCTGGAGATAACGGGCGAGCGCAATGAAGATCGGCACAATGAGCCAGCAGAAGAGCCCGGCGAGGATGAAAATCCCGAGGTTCTTTGCTTGCGAGGAACTGCCGCGCCAGACGGTTTCTTCTGCCACGAGCGAAGTTTTAGCAGGACGCGCCCTGAGCACAAGCCGGCGATGCCGCTGATTCGACAAGCGTTCGTGCTCGGGGCGGGACTGGGCACTCGCCTGCGTTCTCTGACTGAATCGCTCCCGAAGCCGCTGGTGCCGATATTTCAAAAGCCGCTGATCACTTTTGCTTTCGATCATCTGATCGATGCAGGGTGCGAGCGCCTCATCGTTAATACTCATCACCAGCCCGAATGCTTTGCCGCGCTTTTTCCGGCTGGCGAGTATCGCGGCCGGCCTTTAACGCTGCGGCATGAGCCCGTCCTACTCGAAACCGGCGGCGGCATCGCCAATGTAGCCGACTTGTTAGGCGAGGAACCGTTCCTGGTTTATAACGCCGATATCCTGACCGATCTGCCGCTCGCTCCTCTGATCGAAAGCCACACGCGCGCAGAGAATCTCGTCACGCTGGCCCTGCGTTCCGGCGGCGGACCACAGCAGGTCGCATTCGATCCGAGAAGCGGCCGGATTCTCGATATTCGCGGTCAACTCGGCACCGGTGCGCCGGACGAATTTGTTTTCACCGGCGTCTACGTGGTCGATCCGAAGTTTACACGCCTGCTGACTGCCGGCGTGAAACGCTCAGTGATTCCCACTTTCCTGGAAATCATCGCGAGCGGCGGAAAGCTGGGGGGAGTCGTGCTGGATGAGGGGAACTGGTGGGACGTCGGCACACGGGACGCTTACTTGCAGTTGCACCGCGATTTGCCGGCACTGTCGTTCCCAAGTTTTCCGGCGGAACAGGATTGGCGGCAGACAGTCCATCCCACAGCGGATTTGGACAAAGAAGCCACGCTCAGCGGGTGCTCCGTCCTGGGACGCGATACACGCGTAGGTGAGGGCGCCCAGCTTCATGACACGATCGTCTGGCCGGGTGCACAAATTGCTTCCCGAAGTTATCTGCGAAACTGTATTGTCCGCTCCCATCAAATCGCCCGTGGCACCCACAATGACGTCGACATCTAGCCGCACCGATGCGTTGCTCCGCCAGACGCGGATTCGCTTTCCGCTGTTTGAGGAGGAGGCGGTCAGGATAACGCCCATCGAGAAGGGCGGTTCCGATCGGAAATTCTACCGTGTCCGGTGCGCGGCCGATCAGCCGATCATTCTCGTTAAGTACACACGCGAACGTGAAGAAAACCGGCACTATGTCCAGATCGCGGAATTTTTGGCCGCGCATGGGATTTGTGCTCCAAAGATTTTCTTTCATGATCCTGCCGAGGGTTTGATCTGGATTGAGGACCTGGGCGAAACCGATCTCTGGAGTTTTCGTGCCGAAAGCTGGCTCGTCCGAGGAGCCTTTTATGACTCCGCGTTGCACGAAATCGCGAAGTTGCACGCCCTTCCGGAAGCAGCCCGCGAGTCGATTTGCGGCCAG
>JACCXL010000102.1 GCA_013697015.1 Chthoniobacterales bacterium
ACTGCTCGATGGATTGGACGATGGGCTCGTTCATCGACGAAGCCTGCACCCGCGTCCGCGAGCAGGTGGGCGATCACAAAGTGGTGCTCGGTCTGAGCGGCGGGGTCGATTCGTCCGTAGTCGCGGCCTTGTTGCACAAAGCGATTGGCGATCAGCTGACGTGCATCTTCGTGAACAACGGTTTCCTGCGGGCGCGGGAGGACGAAATCGTGCAGCGGGTTTTCGTCGAGAATTTTCACGTCCGTTTGAAGTACGTCGACGCTTCCGAGCGTTTTCTCGGTTTGCTCGAGGGAGTCACCGATCCGGAACAAAAGCGAAAGATCATCGGCAACGAGTTCATCAAGGTCTTCGAGCATGCCACGCAGGAGTTATTAAACGAAGAGCGCGCCAGCGGCGCTGACGAACATGCGGGCTACCACTTCCTCGCCCAGGGAACGCTCTATCCAGATGTGATCGAGAGCGTCGCGATCGGTGATAATCCGGCGTCATTAATCAAGAGTCATCACAACGTGGGCGGGTTGCCGGAGAAGATGCATTTCGAGCTGGTCGAGCCGGTGCGCCAGCTTTTCAAGGACGAGGTCCGCCAGGCCGGGCTGCAACTCGGGTTACCGAAAGAGATCGTGTTTCGACAGCCGTTTCCCGGCCCGGGACTCGCGGTTAGGATTCTGGGCGAAGTCACGCCGGAACGTCTGCGGATCCTGCGCGATGCGGATACGATCGTCACTACCGAGATGGAAGCGGCGGAGTGGTATTATCGGGTCTGGCAATCGTTCGCCGTCCTGCTGCCTGTGCGCAGTGTTGGTGTGATGGGCGATCAGCGCACCTATGAGAACACGGTCGCGTTGCGCATTGTCGAAAGTCAGGATGGCATGACAGCCGATTGGGTGCGCATGCCGTATGATTTGCTGGCGCGAATCTCGAGCCGGATCTGCAACGAAGTCAACGGCGTCAACCGGGTTGTTTACGACATCTCGAGCAAACCGCCGAGCACGATTGAGTGGGAGTGAAGCTAGGTTAGCCGCGTGGGTGCGGAAGCTCCGTTAATTCGCGAGTGTTCCCGCCTTCACGAATTTGAAAATGGGATGGCTTGTCCCTCAAAAAGCGTGAGCATTTTTTCCTGGGACACGGCTTCAGCACGGTATCTCTGTTCCAAGATTTTGAGTTCAGTTTTCCGGCCGGATCGCGCAGAATGACTGATCCCGAATCGATCTGTTCCGTAACGTTCGTGTAATGGACGTCATTTTCCCCTTGATGAAGGTTTAGTGGAAGACTGTCGCGAACGACGGCGAACTTGCCGTTATAGATCACCAGGTTCGGAGCGCCTACGCTAAGACGACAACTGACAGCGAAGAAACCGATACAGAAAAGAAGAGCGCGCACGAAAGGTTCTTATCGAGAGTTCGCCCGAAGGTCCAGACTGCGGTGTTCGCAATCGACAGCAGCGTCATAACACACAAGGCTGCAAGAATGAACGCTGAACGAGCGCGCCTGGCGGAGAACGACGCAAACGAGCAGCGCTGGAAGCGGTGGGGCCCATACCTGAGCGAACGTGCCTGGGGCACAGTGCGTGAAGATTACAGCGCGAACGGGGACGCCTGGAATTATTTCCCGCACGAACACGCCCGCTCACGTGCCTACCGCTGGAGTGAGGATGGCATTGCCGGAATCTGCGATGCCAAGCAACGCCTTTGCCTGGCCTTCGCGTTCTGGAACGAGCGCGATCCGATTCTGAAAGAGCGCTTCTTCGGACTGACCGGACCGCAGGGCAACCACGGCGAGGACGTGAAGGAAATCTATTTCTACACGGACAGCACGCCGACGCACAGCTACATGCGGATGACCTACCGTTATCCGCAGGCCGCCTTTCCATACGAAGAACTGATCGAGCGAAACGCGGGGCGTTCCCGGCAGGAAGGGGAGTTGGAGCTTTGGGACACAAACGCGCTGGCCGATGGTTTTTTCGATATCGACGTCGAGTACGCCAAGTACGCGCCGGAGGACATTCTGGTTCGCGTCACCGCCACGAACTGCGGCCGGAGCGCGGCGCCGCTGCATATTCTACCGACTCTCTGGTTTCGAAACACCTGGAGCTGGGGGCGCGATCCGCGCCGGCCAAACCTTAAAGTCGGCGAGCGAGCGGGGGAAAATGTATCGGTGGTTGAGGCGAGCCACGACTTGCTCGGTGAATATGTGCTGGCGTGTGAGGAAACGCCGACGCTGTTGTTCGCCGAGAACGAGACCAACAACGTCCGTCTTTGGGGCGCGCCCAATGCCAGCGCCTACGTCAAAGATTCGATCAACGACTGTGTCGTGCACGGTAATCCGGCTGCGGTGAATCCGGCGCGCGCGGGAACGAAAGCCGCTGCGCATTACCGGTTTGAGATCGCGGCCGGGGAATCGCGCACGATTCGCCTTCGTTTCACGCGCACGGACGATCTGGGGAGCGCACGCGGCTCGCGTGGTGTTCGCGGCGACTCGCCGCGAATCTCTCCGGAAATGAAATTAAATCCGCCTGACGAGTCGCCAGTCGGGGCACGCGAGTCGCGTGCCCTCCCCGGAAAAGACTCGCGCGATCCGTTTTCTGATTTCGACGCGATTTTCAACCGGCGAAAGGCTGAGGCGGACGACTTTTACGCTGCGCTCGCACCGCGGAACCTGAGCGAAGAACATAAGGCAATCCACCGGCAAGCTCTCGCGGGGATGCTTTGGAGCAAACAG
The DNA here is from genome assembly GCA_013697015.1 of Chthoniobacterales bacterium. GTDB lineage: Bacteria > Verrucomicrobiota > Verrucomicrobiia > Chthoniobacterales > UBA10450 > JACCXL01. The sequence continues at coordinate 2,719 of JACCXL010000102.1, forward strand.
TTTTATCACTACATCGTGGAAGATTGGCTGACCGGAGATCCAGGCCAGCCGGCTCCTCCGGCGGCACGATTGCGAGGACGCAACGGCGAGTGGGGTCACCTTTACAACGAGCGCATCATGTCGATGCCGGATAAATGGGAATATCCCTGGTTCGCCTCTTGGGATCTGGCGTTCCATTGCATTCCGCTCGCCCTGGTTGATCCGGAGTTCGCCAAGAGCCAGCTCGACCTGATCGTGCGCGAATGGTATCAGCACGCGAACGGTCAGGTGCCCGCCTACGAGTGGAACTTCGGCGACGTTAATCCGCCCGTCCTCGGCTGGGCTGCATGGCGTGTCTACAAGATCGAGCAACGCGAGACGGGCACGGGCGACCGGGCTTTTCTCGAAACGGTTTTCCATAAGTTGCTGATCAATTTCACCTGGTGGGTGAACCGGAAGGATTCCGAGGGAAACAACATTTTCCAGGGCGGGTTTCTCGGGCTCGATAACATCGGCGTCTTCGACCGCAGCGCCACGCTCCCGGGCGGCGGGCATCTCGAGCAAAGCGACGGCACCAGTTGGATGGGAATGTTTTGCCTGAACATGATGCGCATCGCGCTCGAGCTGGCACGCCAAAATCCGGTCTACGAAAATATCGCGACGAAATTCTTCGAGCATTTTCTCGGCATCGCCGCCGCCATGAACAACGTAGGCGACGGCCTTGGTTTATGGGATCCGGAGAACGAATTTTTTTACGATGTGCTCCGTCTGCCTAACGAGCGAAACATTCCGCTACGCGTGCGTTCCCTCGTGGGATTGATGCCATTGCTCGCGGTGGAAACGATCGAGCCGGAACTGCTCGACGCGATGCCAGGGTTCAAACTGCGGCTGGAATGGTATCTCGATAACCGGCCTGATCTGGCCGCGCTCATTTCGCGCTGGCAGCAGCCCGGGGCCGGGGCGCGCCGCTTGATTGCATTAACGCGCGGCCATCGCATGAAAGCGCTGCTCCGTCGCATGCTCGATCCGGAAGAATTTCTCAGTCCGTTCGGTGTTCGGTCCGTGAGCAAGTTTCACCGGGATCACCCCTACATTTTGCGCGTCGATGGCGGGGAGAAAGTCGTCCATTACGAGCCGGCCGAGTCCCAGACGAATCTTTTCGGAGGCAATTCCAATTGGCGCGGCCCGATCTGGTTCCCGATTAACTATCTCCTGATCGAGTCACTGCAGAAATTTCACCATTACTATGCCGACGATTTCCGCGTGGAATGCCCGACCGGTTCCGGAAAATTTCTCTCCCTCGATGAGATCGCGAACGAACTCTCGAATCGACTAATCGCGTTATGGCTGCGCGGCGAGAACGGCCGGCGTCCGTTTGCGCGCGCTTCCGGCGATGCCGTACACGACGAGCGCGACCGATATCGCTACTGGTTCCACGAATACTTTCACGCGGACACGGGAGCGGGGTTGGGCGCGACCCATCAAACCGGTTGGACCGGTCTGGTGGCGAAACTGATTCAGCAACAAGGCATGCGCGGCACAATAACCAAGCGTGATCCATTCACAGATCTGTAGGAGGGGCCCGAAATCTCGGGCAACCACTCCCGCCTACCGGGCCACCCAACGAGAGGCGGAGACGCACGCCAGAGGCTGTGCTACTCAGTTCAGTCCGTAAACTTCCACTAGGGCCACGCCGGTGGTGTTATTGTTTCCGGGTACGATTGCAGTGTAAGACGCCGGCGGAAGCGTCGCGACGATGGCTGACTCCAAGTCGTTAGTCGGCGGCACGGTTGTCGCGATGATCTCGGGTTCCTGCGTGCTCCGCCAGTTGTCATTGGACATTAACAATCCGCCGTTGGCATCATGCAGTTCGAGTATCGGATCCGCCAGTTTACCAGATACCGGCAGCGACGGGCCGATCGCGCGCACGATCACTTTCTCGCTCTCCGGCCCGAGGATGATAAAGCCGCCGATCAACACGTTGTTGCCAGTCTGGACCAAGGCACTCTCCGGCAGTCCGGCCATTGATAAAGGCACGAGCAACGATCTGACCGGCACCTTAAGGATTTGCCATTGGCGGTACTGATTTGCCGCATCAGGAACGACCAAATTCAACCCCGCAATGGCGAGCTAAGAAACAGCGAGTGAGACGTTCGCTCAGCGGCCGGTCCGATGCAGCGGCGCAAATGCGTGCGAGAAAACGTAATCCGCCACACGGCGGCCTTGTGCAATTCCTTCGGTCTTGTCGAACGACCAGTGAATGCCGAGATAAATCCGGCTTTGGCCATTCTCTTCCTCGGCTTGCGAAAGAGTCGAAAAACTGCGCGGCATATAGGGACGGATATTGCCGTCGTTGCCTCTGGTGAAACCGTTAAACTCGTCGGAGACAAAAGTGAAACCGATCCGGTCAGTTCCATAAAAGCGACGCAGAATCTCAAAGATCGCCCCGCCGAAGCCGGCGTGTCCAGACGGGTAGGCCGGAAATGGCGGCGTGAAGTTCGGTCCGTGCAGGTTGCTGGCGGGCGCGCCGAGCGGCAGAAACGTCGGATCGCCCATTGTCAGCGCGTTCCCGTCACCTGTCCCCGACGGGCCGGTGCCAGGGTCGGATTCGCGAATCCCGGTGATCGGCCGCCAAAAGTCCCAGTAATACTTCGAATCCCATACTGCGATGCCGGTGTCGGCCATCGCGACATTGACCAGCGCGAGCAAGCGCGCCAGCTCTGTCGCACCGAGGTGCGTTTGATCGGCGATTTGCACGACGATCTGATTATAGAGTCTGGGCGGGGCACAGAGGCTCGGCGTCCCGTCATAAGCCCAAAATATACCGATGAATGTTTGCTCCGGTGTCCGCTGCGTAGGCGTAATCAGTCCATCACCGCCGAAGTTTCTCGTTTCATTATAAGCGGTCGCGTATTCGGCACTCGTCAAAGCCGGGGGAGGCGGCGTGCGAAACTGCTTTGATGTTGTGAGGACGAACGGCCGGCAGGCCCCCCAATGCGCACCCAGTGCGAGCGGAATGAGACTGATCGGATCCTGCCGCCAATGGCCCGCTAAATTCGTCGTCAGGTAGTCGATTTCGACGTGCGGTTCGCCAATCTCAGAGCCATCAGCGGCGCGCAGCACGAGAAGCGCAGTCGCCACACGCTGGCCCAAATCAATTCCATTTTTCCTGGCGGATTTGTTTTGAATCCGCAGGAGGTCCGCGGCGAGCCAGCCATCGAAGCTCGCGGTTTGCGAAGGATAAAGCGCCCGCAGAGTATCGTGCGCCGCCTGGCTGATGGCGGCGTCGAGGGAGACAGGACCGCGCGTCGCCTGGATTCCGGTGTAACTCTGGTAACGATGCGTTACCGCGTTGACCGCGTCGAAGATCGCGATGTGCACGATGGCCATCGCGCGAGCGGCGCGGCCGGGCCCGAGTTGCTCGCCGAAAACGCGATTCTCGCCGGGAGCGACGGGGGTGTGGTCGAGTCCGGTGGCATCAATCGCGATCTGGTTCCAGCGATGAATCGCGTCCGTCCCCAGCTTGGGGCCGGCGGGAGCCGTTGCTGCTAGCGACCTCGCGCGGAAACGCTCGCCGAAGGCTCCGCGAAATCCCGCATCGGTCGGTCGCGCGGAGACGGTGATCACCGCGGTGGAGAAAGCAATTGCGAGAGAAAACTTATTCATGACTTTTCTTTTTTGGCCGACTTACCAGCGGCCGCGGCGATTTTATCAAAAGTGTGGTCCCTATGGAAGCTTAAAGAGTATCATTCTAAGGCTCCGGGGAAACTCGAGAGCGACGGCGCGTGATTGAAATCGGTTCGAATCCTGCGGCAGGGGTTCGCCTACTGGGTAATGCGAATCCCGCCGCGGCGGATCACTTCGGTATCGAACTGGGTCGGCCCGAAGAGGGGCGCGGCGTTGGTATTATCAGCGCGATCCCATTCACAGCTAACGGGTGGTTGGTGAGGTGCTTGTTGCCAAGCGCCTCACCAAAGGAACAGGCGTTGGCGCAACCGCCTCTATCTTTCTTGCCTCGGCGAATGTTAACTTCGCGCGACCGCGCCGTCGTTTCCCCTTTTCACCATCCAGAGACCGACGAGCACCGCGAAGATCAGCAGATCGATCGCCAGATGGGAAGCGAAGCTCATGTTGCGTGCGGTGTGACCAAAACATCCGCAGCTCACATCGATACCGCGCGCCTTTGCGGCGATGCTCGCCGCGATGAAGACAAGCATGAGCGCGCTCAGAATTGCGGTCGCGCCGAGACGCAGCCGATGCACGATCAAAGCGACTCCGCAGAGCAGTTCCAGCCACGGCAAATAAAACGCGAGTCGCACACTCAGGGCC
>JACCXL010000014.1 GCA_013697015.1 Chthoniobacterales bacterium
CCCAATGCTCAAACCCGCTGTCGCAATCCCGTAGCGGGAAATCCGTATTTCCATCAGGCGCGACTAATTCGCAAATGTACGCCGTGCAAGGTCTCAGCCCCTCACTTCGGAGTCATCGCAGCCGTTCCAAAAGATGGTGCAACGCCGGCAAGTCCCGGGATTGAGGTAAAGTTCATCCCTTAACTTCGGGCCGCAAACACAAGCGCGCGCATTTGCCCCTGGATCGCGCCATCCCCGAAACGGCTGCGCAGCACATCGGCGACTGCGTCCTTTACCCGTGGCAGGGCCGCCGCGTCACGCTTTGTGATCGCGACTACAATCGGGCTTCCTTCCACCAGGCCACGTGCGGCCGCGGCTGCGGAGAGACTGCGACTTGTGAGAGCAAGTTCCGTCATTTGGACGTCGCGGAATCCGGCCTCCTGCAGCTCCGCTCGAATGGCTGCACGATCATGGTAGCCGAATGGGATATGATAAAAAGCAGGCGCATCGTCGTCGAAAAATTGGCCGACGGTCTCGTGTGCGATGCGCGTAAACTCATTTTGCGCGAGTGAATCCCAGACGTTAAAAACGAAAACGCCGTTCGGCTTTAAGACGCGTTTTACCTCGCGCATCGCCGCCACTTTCTCCGGCACAAACATGAGTCCAAACTGGCAAATCACGGCCTCGAAGGTTCCAGCCGCGAACGGAAGCGCCACCGCATCCGCCTGCCTCCATTCGACGCCTTCGTCGGCGCGGAACTTCTTGCGCGCGTAATCCAGCATCGCTTCGTTCAGATCCGAGGCGACCAGCTTGATCGACGGCGACAAGCGATCGCGCAGCCGCCGCGTCACAATCCCGGTGCCACACGCGATTTCGAGCACCGCGCCACCATCGGGCACGGAGATACGCTCGACCAAGTCGACCGCATACGGCTGGAAGAGCATCGGGCCGAGATAGCGATCATAGTTCTCGGGCACGCTGCCGGAAAACGGCGGAGCTTCGTTGCGATTTTCTGGAGCAGACTGGCTCAATCTCTACTGCTCTCCGGTTCGTCGCCTTCAACGCGATCACGAGTCGCGAACGGCACAAAGGTTTTCTCGATCCGCGTCACCCACGGAGAATATTTTTCGTTGCGCGCGTGCGGATAGGTCATGCGGAGTGCGATCCACTTCGAACCCTTGGTATATTGCTTGCGATAGAACTCCGTTCCATCCGGCGTCACGCCCGAGAGGACGAACCACGTCTCCGCTTTCCTCTTATAGGTGACGGTGCCGCCGAGCAGGTCGAGTTCTTTCTGGTAGCGGGCTTCGAGTGTGTCGCCGCTATTGGCAGCGTCAGGCTGCAAGACGGCTTCGACACTAAATTCCGCGTCGGGAGTTTTGAACGAACACGCACTCGTCCCGGGATCGCGGGAATGCACCAGACCCGGCGGATATTGCAGCACAAACTGGAAACGCGGATCCGAACAAGCCTGCCATTCGCTTGCCGCCGTGCCCACGAGCAAGGATCCCCAAAGGAGCGCGCACGCAAACGCGGCGATTCGGTTTCGGATCATAAACGCGACGATGAGCAGATAACTTTCACGTGCGCGGCGTCGAATTCAACCGGCCCGCGTGGCACGCAACATTCCGGGCAGGGAAAGGAGCGCCCAGGCACCTTCCAAAACGATGAAGCCGAGGCGATGATCGATGAGCGCGACCCATGTCAGCAGCGCGGAGCCGACGAAATTCAATGCATTGAAGGAACGGTCAGTGCGATCGAGCCAGCCGCGTTGCAGGCCGACATATCCGACCAGAATGAGAGCGGCGCCGATGAGCGAAATGATCTGGTAAAGCATCGTTCTGCTTCGTGCCTGGGACAGATTTTAGTCTCTTCTGATCTCAAGTTTTGTGGCGGCTTCGGAAAAGCATGATGCATTCTTTCACAGCAAATTAGGGAGGCTGCGAGAGAAGCGCGCGTCTGTTTTCCGCTCCGGCTGAAATCCTTGTGAGGGACGGCTTCATTAATCTCGACGGCCATGATAGGGGCGCGCACCAACAAAAAGTGACCGGTGACGAGTGACAAGCAGGCCAATGTCCTCGTTTTTCGCGTTGCCGTTCGATGCAACGTAAGCATCGATGAAGACGATTTGCCCGGTCCCGCCTGGGCGGCAATCACGAACACTTCAATTCATGGCTCTAAACGAAACAGCGCGCATCCCGGAGGATCTGAGCGGTCGCGCGCGCCGCATACCGCTGCAGAAGATCGGCTGGCGCCAAACGTTTCGCGCCTTGCGGCACCGGAATTACCGGCTGTTTTTTTACGGTCAGCTCGTCTCGCTCATCGGTACCTGGATGCAGCAGACGGCGATGAGCTGGTTTGTTTATCAGGTCACGGGCTCGAAGTTTCTGCTCGGCGCTGTCTCCGCAATCGGTTCTGCGCCGATGATGGTGTTCTCGATCTGGGGCGGGTCTCTCGCGGATCGCTATCCGAAGCGAAACATTCTGGTGCTGACCCAGACCGCGCAGATGCTCTGCGCATTTTTGCTCGCCGCTGGCGTCTGGGCGGGCTTTGCCTCGCCGCTGTTCATCGTCATGGTGGCGGCCTTGAATGGGAGCGCAATGGGATTCGATATGCCCGCGCGGCAGGCGTTCACCGTCGAGATGACCAGTCGCGAAGATCTGCTGAATGCCATTTCCCTGAACAGCTCGATTTTTAACGGCGCGCGCATCATCGGTCCCGCCTTGGCCGGTCTGGTGGTCGGCGCAATTGGCGTGACCCTCTGCTTCTTTGTCAATGGTCTGAGCTACATCGCCGTTATCGCCGGTTTGCTCATGATGCGGCTGCCGCGCTCCGCGGCGCCTGCCGTCGCCGTTTCCCCCGCAGACCATGCATGGAGCGGGCTCGTTTATTGTTTCCGGCATCAACGCGTGCGGACAATACTGCTGCTCTATTTTGCCGTCGGCGTATTTGGCTGGTCCTACACTGTGTTGATGCCGGCGTTTGCCCGCGATGTGCTTGGAATGGGTTCCAATGGTTACGGCATCTTGCTTTCTGCGAGTGGCCTGGGCGCGTTTGTCGGATCGCTGGTGGTCGCGACTTACGGACAGGTGCTGGTACCGCGCCGCATCGCAATCGGTGGCGTGCTAATGTTTTCGGCCTCTGTGCTGGCGTTTGCCTTCACCCAGAATTTTGTGCTCGCGCTCGTGTTTCTTTTCATTTCGGGATTCGGCATGCTGCTCTTTTTCTCCACCTCTAATACCGTCGTGCAGACGATTGTGCCGGATGACATGCGCGGCCGCGTCATGGGGGTATGGTCACTCGTCTTTGGCGCGATGATCCCACTCGGGAGCCTGGAAGCGGGAGCCGTCGCGCACTGGCTCGGAATGTCTTTAGCGCTGGCTTTCGGAGCGATAGTTTGCGCGATTGCAGCGCTGACTACATTGCTCGTCATTATGCGGCGCCAAACCGCATAGAGCTAGACAGCAGCTCGCGTTCTTGCTAGCGATTTAGCTGTATGCGTCCCGAGTCATGAAAGCGAGTTTCCGATCCTTCACCAGACATGGCGGCATCATAGCCTGTTGCGTGTCAGCCCTGTTCATCGCTGGTTGCGCGGAACCGGTCCCGGCGGGCGAACGCATACGCGAGGAAGGAGCCGCTACGCCGCCACCGGTGCAGGGCCCGCTCGGCCAGCGGGTTGATCCAACCGGAGAACCGCAGCGCTGACAGGGCTAGGTTCGGCTTGCGCTGTCCGTGAAAAACGGCGGCCCGGAATTTTCCGCAGGGCTCGCTCAGCCTAACGAGTCACGCGAACGATCAGAAGCTCTTGATGACGTAGGTGCCCGCAAGCATGTCGTGCAAGCCTTGTTTGCGTTCGGTGAACGCGACCATGAGCACGCCGATAAACAAGATCAGGAACGAG
>JACCXL010000020.1 GCA_013697015.1 Chthoniobacterales bacterium
TCGTCCTCAAGCTTGATCTGCATCAAGGCGGTTATTCCAGCCGCATCGCATTATCCAATCATGAAAGCGATCCTCGAGAACGACGTCGCCGCGCATCCGTTTTTCTGCGGATTGAGCGAGCATCACAGCAGATTGCTGGCGGACTGTGCAATGCGGACGCACTTCGACGCCGGCCAAATCATCTTTCGCGAAGGCGAGAGCGCCAATCGCTTTTACCTGATCGAGAAAGGGGAAATCGCGCTCGAATCGTCCGGCGGAAGCGGGCTACCCTTCGTGATAGAGCATCTCGGTGAGAATGATTTGCTTGGCTGGTCCTGGCTCTTCCCGCCTTACGTCTGGCATTTTACGGCGCGCGCCGTGACTCCGACCTCAGCGCTTTTCTTCTACGGCACCATCCTGCGCGAATATTGCGAAAAGGATCACACCCTGGGCTTCGAGCTCTTCAGACGGATGAGCGAAGTCATGGTCCGTCGATTGCAAAAAGCACGCGAGCGATTGTTGAGCGGATACCGCGACTCCGAAAAACACGCTCAGTCACCGAGCGCTCTGAGTTGACCGCGGCAATACGGGTCTCGTGCGCTCTCGTGAAAGGAAAAAACCGCCACCAGCCTTGATCTGGGTCAAGGCGCTTACTGCGACGAGGATGTAGACTTCCGCCATGAGAACATCACGCAGTCAGTCCATTTTCCGAATCGCGCTCGGGTGCAGTGCGATTCTTGTTTCCGTTGTTGGTTGCTCGCGGGCGCCCGAAGCGCCGCCGAAAGCGGTCGCCGTCCAGGCCGACGACAAAATGCGCTTCGATATGACGGCATTCGAGGCCAAGCCGGGGCAAAAGATCTCAGTCACGCTCAAGAATGTCGGGACGACGCCAAAGCTTTCGATGGGCCACAACTTCGTCATGCTCGATCGAACCGTGAATGAACAAAATGTTACGAAGTTTCTCGACGCAGCGTCCACGGAGGCGTCGCACGACTATGTTCCGCCCACTTCCAAGGAAGTGCTCGCACACACCAAGCTGCTCGGGCCCGGCGAAACCGACACGGTCACGTTCACCGCGCCGTACGTCCCGGGTGATTACCTCTATCTCTGCTCGTTTCCCGGCCACTACTCGCAGGGCACCAAGGGCATCATGACGGTGAAACAATAATCCGGCCTTCCGAACAGAACCAACTCCATGAAAATAAAAGGTCAGCTCATCATCGCAGCGGCAGTGCTCGCCACGGCTGCGACTTTCAGCAGTTGCAATAAATCGAGCACCGCAAAAAATGAGCGCTCCCAAAACGCGCAAGACACTTATGTCGACCCGGGCGAGAAAGATGAATACTACCTCTTCTATTCGGGAGGGCATTCCGGCCAGGTCTTCGTCGCGGGCATCCCTTCGATGCGCCACATCACGACGATCCCCGTTTACGCGCCTTATCCCGCGACGGGTTACGGGTTCGATGAAGAATCAAAGAAAATGCTGGGTGATTACACCTGGGGCGACATGCACCATCCGGCGCTCTCGCAGACCGCGTCGAAATACGATGGCCGCTGGCTCTTTGTAAACGACAACGCGAACAATCGCGTCGCGCGGATCGATCTGCGCGATTTTAAGACGCACCAGATCCTTGGCCCGATCCCGAACTCGAGCGGCAATCATGGCTCCTCCTTCGTGACGGAAAACACCGAGTATCTGCTCGTCGCGACGCGTTTTTCCATCCCGTTGCCGAAAGGACGCGTTGCGGATTTGAATGATTACGAAAAGGAGTTCAACGGGATGGTCAGCGCGCTGAAAGTGGATCCAAAGACGGGCGAGATGAGCGTCGCGTTTCAGATTTTAACGCCGCCGTTCGACTGGGACCTCGGCTCGACTGGCAAAGGCCCGAGTAGCGGCTGGGCTTTTTGGACGAGCTACAACACGGAGATGGCGCACGAAGTTCTTGAATCCAATGCTTCCCAAAAAGACCGTGATTACAGCGCGATCGTGAATTGGAAAGCCGCAGCGCAGGCGGTGGCGGACGGCAAAGCGCAGGACATGGGCAGCGTGCCGGTGCTCGATCCGGCGAAGGTGCCAGGCATTATGTACTTCCTCGCGATCGGCAAATCGCCACACGGCGTCGATACCGATCCGAGCGGCAAGTGGATTTCGTACGGAGGAAAACTCCAGCCTTCGGTCACCGTCGTGGATTTTGAGAAGCTGCAAGCGGCGATCAATAACAAGACGTTCACTGGCGATTTCCGCGGCGTGCCGATTGTAAAATACGAGGCGGTCGTGGAAGGCGAAGTGCCGGTCGGTCTCGGACCGCTGCACACGCAGTTCGATGGCAGGGGCTTCGCTTACACGTCGATGTTCATCGATTCGAACATTACGAAATGGAAGTTGCCGCCGTGGACGGATGACGAAAAGAAAGACCTGAACAAAGTCGTGCTCGACAAAGTGCCGGCCCATTTCAGCACCGGCCACCTCGTCGTCGCCGGCAGCGATACCGCGCATCCGTACGGCAAATGGCTTGTGGCGATGAACAAACTTTCCGCCGGTCGCCACATTAACGTCGGCCCCTCCCAACCCGAATCGAGCCAGTTGATCGATATTTCCGGCGAGAAAATGAAGATGGTGGCCGAGGCCTACACCGAGCCCGAGCCGCATTTCGCCCAGATCCTGAAGGTCAGCGAAATTCAGCCGATCGAGGCGTACCCGAAAGCTGAAAACAAGGATCCGAACGCAGTCTGGGACAAGGCACAGACCGGCGCGACGCGCAACGGCACGTCTGTCGAAGCGAAGGTGACCGCGGTCCGCAGCCGGTTCGTGCCGGACCGGATCGACGCGCAAGTCGGCGACGACCTAACGATTCATGTCACAAACATCGAGCAGACGCGCGACATGATTCACGGCTTCGGATTGATCGAGCACAACATCAACCTGGTGATGGATCCGGGCGAAACGAGGACGTTCCACATCAAGCTCACGAAACCGGGGGTCTTCCCGTATTACTGCACGAACTTCTGTTCCGCGCTGCACCAGGAGATGCAGGGTTATCTCGTCGTCGCAAACACCGGCCAGACAATGCCGGGCGCCGTCTATACAAATGGCGCGGGACCGGCTCCGGTTCCGGATGCGCCAGCTAGTGTCCCGGCGACCACGAATCCGGTCGCTCCCTCTCCAGTGCCAACGCCTTGAACGGCGATCCCGCAGTGGCGGGACCGTTGCTACAGCAGCGGCGTTCTACGCCTGACAAATGAAAACAAGAATAGCCAATCTCCTCGGCCGCGAGTTCCGTTTCCTCGCGCGACCAATCAATGCGTGGTCGCGTCTGCTGCTGCTCCTGGCGGCGGCAACCATCGTCGCGTCGCTCTTTTTCCCGCTCTGGAAAATGCACCTTGTGGCGCCGCAATATTCGGACGGACTCGATCTCTACATTCACAGCTACAAAATTGTCGGCGGCGGATTAAATGGCCAGCACCTGGTCGAGATTAACAACCTGAATCATTACATCGGGATGGCGCCGATCATGCAGGCGGATTTTCTCGAGATGCGCTGGATGCCATTCATGTTTGGTCTGATCACGCTGCTGATCCTGCGCTCGGTCGTGTTCGGGCAGATGGGCAACGTGGTCGATCTGTTCGCCGTCTATTGTTACTTTGGCATCTTCTCCATCGGATCGTTTTGGTACCGGCTTTACCAGTATGGCCACAACCTGGATCCACGCGCGCCGATGCACATCACACCGTTCACGCCGCTGTTGCTGGGTACGAAGCAAATCGCGAATTTTCGTGAATCGAGTTACCCGGAGGTGGGTGCGATCCTGCTGTGCGTTTCGGTGTTGCTGATTGTGATCGCCGGCTGGGTTTCGCGAAAGGAACCGGCGGTGTGAGCGGTCGGTGCTACGGATTGGGGAGCGCGGGCATCTTGCCCGCGGTTTCCGGCATCCTGCCGGAAGCACTCTTCGGAACGATGCGTATGCGCAGAGGTGCGCGGCAGGATGCCCGCGCTCCCCTTCTCGTTCTGATAATCGCGTTTTTCGCAGTGATTCACGCGCCAGCGGCGACGCTGCAGGAACGCATCGCCGCCGCCGCGCCTAACGACACCATCCGCGTTGCAGCGGGCGTTCACGCTGGCCCGATGCTCATCGACAAACTGCTCACACTTGCGGGCGAACCAGGCGCGGAGATTCGCGGCAACGGAGCTGGGAAAGTCATCACGATTTCCGCCGATGACGTCATTGTCACCGGCCTCCGCGTCACC
>JACCXL010000048.1 GCA_013697015.1 Chthoniobacterales bacterium
TCGCGATGCCGGTAGCTGATAGTCTGTGGATGATGTTCATAACTTTTCTTATTATTGGTTTCGCTGTCCTGCAGCCCGCGGCCTTCGGGCAACTGTAAGTCTGCCGCGCCTGAGCGTAGTGGACCGGCGGGTACTCGCTCAATAGGCAAAATCGCACGCGCGTGATATTTCCGGCTTAGCGCTAGGCACCGACACCTCCACACGCAGAAACTCGCCACTGATCAATTTGGCACACCAATTCGCGTTGGCAGAGACGATTCCGTGAGCCGTGAACCGGCGCGGGCTGCCCCCGAACCCGCCGGCGCCATCCGCTACCCCGCCGGCTGCTTCTTGCTTGGGGGCTGGTAGAATTGACTCGCTCTGCCGTCCGCGTCATCAAAATGGACGCATTCGCCGTGCGCGCGACGATTACAAGGCATGCCAGCAGGGTTTGTTCGCTTCATGCTCACAGCGCTCCTCGCTGGCGCATTCTTAGTCGCATGCGACGCGCCGGTTTCTTCTCCAATCGCTGGCCCTAGACAACCTGCCTCGCCTGCCGTGAGCGACGCGAAGGCGCGGCAAGCTGCATTTCTCAACCGCATCCGTGATGCCGATCCCGACCATCGCACGATCGATCGCGCCATGCTGAACGAGCGCAACGAGCTCGGCCTGATCCTTGATCGCACGGTTGAGATGGGCAAGGTGCCGCAGCTGATGCGGACCGTCGTCATCCAGATGGCGCGCGAGTTTCCGGGTCAGGATCTGACCGTGCTCGCCTATACGCCGTCCAACCCGCCACACAAGATTGGCACCGCCCATCTCGACGCGCAGTCACGCGCGATCAGCTATCAACCGGCCCAGTAACCACACCCCTGCCTTTCAATAAACAGCAGCAACTCAACCGGAGAAAAACACCATGCCAGGAACAGTAGACGACTTCATGCAAAGATTCGGCGGCGGCGGTACCATGGACGAAAGCCAGGCCGCGCAATACCACGACCGCTTCGTCTCGACCCACGCGAACGACAGCCAGTTTGATAACGGCACCTACCATCAAGCTGCCACGCAATACCTCGGCCAGTTACCGGACGACCAGTTCCACGACGCCGCGCGCAACGCGGTGGCGCAGATGCCGCAGCCGCAACGCGCGGGGTTGCTCGGCGGGTTGCTCAACGCGCTGGGCGGCGGCGCTGCTGCAACGGGCGGCCTGGGCGGAATCGCCAGCATGCTCGGGCTCGGCTCAACCGATCCTAACAAGATGAGCGGAGACGATGCGGCCAAGCTGATGAACTATGCGCGCAAAGAGCAGCCTCAAGTGCTGCAGCAGACCATCGCGGAAAAACCGTGGTTCATGAAAGCGCTGGGCAATCCGATCGTGATGGGCGCCCTCACCATGGTTGCCGCAAAAATGCTGAGTAGTCGGCGCGCTTAATCTGGGAGGCCATTTCCGGACCGCCTGATTATCATGCGGTCTCTTCCGTTGACCAATATTTGGCCGGCAGTGCAGAAATCATGACTAAGGATCGACCAAACCGCGCCTGGGTGGCTCGCATCTTTACCGTCGTGGAAGACATCGTTTACCTCGGCCTCGGGCTGCTTCTGGCGGGAAGTTCGATCGCACTGCTGGTCAGCTGCCTCATCCTGTTCGGGCAAAACCTGATGAACGGTTCGTTAACGACGAACATTGTCGCCTTGCTCGATCGCGTTCTCCTGATCCTGCTCGTCGTAGAGCTGCTCTATACCGTCCAGGTATCTTTCCGCGAACATGGGTTAATCCCCGAACCATTTCTCCTCATTGGATTGATCGCGGGAATTCGCCGCGTGTTGCTCCTAACCGCGGAAATGGCTCAGGTGCATGACAAGCCGGAAGCAGTGTTTACTCACTTCATCGTCGAACTCGCGGTGCTCACGGTCATGATTGTCGCGCTGGTCGTTTCACTCGTTCTTTTGCGCAAACGAACGGAGACGACTGTGGCCAAACGCGCCATGTGAAGCATTGGTCGGGCCGCGGGCCGCGCGAAAGACGAGGGCGTGAGTCGCGTCAGCTAAAACCCCGCGGACATCTCGCAGACGCAACGAATCGCTTCATCTGGAATAACGCGGGAAGCGGCGGTTTGACCATGTTCACGAGAGTGGGCATGTTCCTGCCGACTTCGGAGCCACCATGCCAATTCCCGAACCGCCAAACGTATTCTCGCCCGAAGGCGTGATCGATCTTCACGTTTCACCAGAGGTGCGCGATGCGCTCCGCGCTATGATCGATAAAAAGCCGGCGCGCTTGGTAGTCGATCTTTCCCGCGTCCCTTATGTCGACAGCTCCGGACTGGCGGTTTTGATCGCCGCGATGCAGAGCCTGGAGCACGAGGGTGGCCTTTTCATGCTCGCAGGAGCTCTGGAGGAAGTGCGCGCGATTTTGGAAAACGCGCGACTCGATAGGTACTTTCTCATGTTTCCCACTGTGGACGCGGCCCTCGCGGCTCCCTGACCGGGATTTGAACGCCGTAGACAAAAGAACGCGTCGGCGCCGTCTCTAGAGAAGATGACAAAGTCAGCGCTTTGTTCTGCAATCAGCACTTCTGGCGAGCACGCGCGTGCCTCAGAGCAGACCAGTTCGGATCAGGCCATAAAGTATCTTCGCGAAGCCGACGCGCTCTGCCGCCGGGATAATACCGCACTCTGGGGCGTTGCGTCGTCACTGGATCTTGCACGCCCGCATTCGTCGGAGAGCATCGAAAGTCACGTTAGGGAAATGTCCAACCCCGTGGCATGTTGTTGGGTGACACACGGACTCGACAAGGCTTTCCCACGTCGTGCTTCCGACATCATCACGGAGGAGCTGGTCACTGCGTTCGCAAGCTCGCGGAGCCACACCGCACGAGCATCCACTTGACTCTACTATGGCCAAGCCAAATTACTCAGGCGAAAAGCGCCGGAAAGAACTCGAAAAGCAAAAGAAAAAAGAGGAGAAGAAGCGCCGGAAACTCCAGAATGCTTCTGCGCCTGACGTGGACGAACCTTCGGCTGAAGGTAGCGAGCAGGTCGCAACTCCGTCTTCGAGTTAGCAGTTCGGTGACCTGAGATCTTCAGAGGTGCGGCGCGTCAATCTCGACGGTAGCCGTCAAGCGACCGCAGCCTGCGCTTTTTGCACCATTGCTACCGCAGCCATCAAGCCGATCGCTGCGACCACCTGGTGCGGCTGAAGCGTTGCGTGGAAAAAGCCCCAGGTGATGCAGACGGCGGCCAGCGTTTGCATCATTTCGAAGTAGCCCGCGGTCGAAGCGCGTGTGCGTCGCAGTCCCTCGAAGTAGATCAGAAGCGGAATTCCACCGGAGACCGAGGCGAGCAGGAGGAGCGCGCCCACCGCGGTGCCGGCGTGTGCCTGCGCCGCTGCCGGCCAGAGCGTTGCGCCCTTCAGCTTCCCGTAGATGAGTAGGATCGCCGTCATGCAAGCAAGCCCCACCACCACGCGCAGACTCGCGGCCAACCGGAGCGGCATGCCGGTCATCACGCCGCGTCCCGCGACGGTGGAAAGGCCCCAGAAGAGCGCACAGATCAGCGCGTAGCCGGTGCCGAGGTTCAGGCCGGCTTGCTCGAACGAAACGCCGATCAACGTTGGATGTGGCACGGAAAGGAAAATGCCGGCGACGATCGCGATGCTCGCGTAGAGAAAAAAACGCGGGGTCAAGCGGTCGCCGAAAAGCAGGAATGCGCCGAGGGTCGAGATGACCGGTTGAATGTTCAGGATCACATTCACGACCGTCGGGTTGCCGTTCTTTAGTGCGAGCGTGAAAAAAACCGTGCCCACGGCCGAGCCGGCGAACCCCGAGAAGAGCAGGTAACCCCAGGTGCGCGCATCGATCTTGCGCAGCGCGCCAAGCTTGGGAACCAGGAGCGGGAGGAACATGAGCAGGATGAGCACGTGCTCCCAAAACACAATCACCTGCGCGTCGAACAGGTCGTTGAGCGGGATACGCCATGCGCTCTCCGTTCCCCACAAAGCGGCGCCGAGACCGACGAGCCAGGGACCGTAGTTTACGCGGGTCGCGTCGGCTTTCTGCACGCGAACGGTCTTACTGTCCGCGCGGCAGGACGTCAACGCGTGGCAATTTCCCCGCCGCACGCACCACCTTCACGACCTCGATGGTTGGATGATTGCATCCCTAAATCCGCTCGGTCATGGCGCAGTTAGCCGTGCTATCTCGAGTGCGAAAGCTGTCTGTAACAGGATGAACGATCGCGGATGGTCTCTTCTGTAGTAGCAGCCGTATCGGCTGCGAAAGTTGATTAAAATTGCGGGCTCTACAGGTTTCAGCGTGGCGCAGCGCCGGCGATATCTCTTCGTGTGCATCAACCGTCGGCCTGACGACAATCCGCGAGGCTGTTGTGCGGCGAAAGGCTCGGAGGAAGTGTATCAGGCGTTGAAAGCGGAGCTGGCGGCGCGCGGCCTCGCGAAGCTCGAAGCGCGCGTCTGCACCTCGAGCTGTCTCGATCAATGCGCGACCGGCGTCACTATTTTAGTCGAACCCGATCACTTCTTTTACGGTCGCGTCACCGTCGCCGATGTGCCGGCAATCGTGAACGCAATTGCGACCAATCAGCGTGTCGAACGTCTCGTTCTCGCGACCGAAGACCTGGCGAAGGGCTGAAAGTCGAGATTCCATCTCGCCGCTTTAGATCTGCTGTGATTTCGGCGAATTGCGCGAGGGCGAACTGTAGCCGTGCGGCATAACGCCTCCTAGTGTGGTGAAAAGGAAACAAGGGTCACGATTCCAATCTGCTTTTTCGTCCAAACGCAAACGCCGTACAACCTTTTGGCGCATATGCGCCAAAAGATTGCAATGGCAGCGCTGGGAAAATGGACCGTCCCGCGGAGTGCAACGCGAGAGCACGGCGCCGTCTGGCGAAATCGATCCGGCGATTTTCGTGTTCCCCTTTCTTCCCTGTCGCGACACTAGAGGCATTGCTACAATCAGTTGCGGGATAACGTCTCGATCAAGGCGTGGCGAGTTACGCGCCCGCGGAGAGATAGCCGCTCGCTCGACTCCGACGAAGATGAATCAGGAGGGAGATCAGCGCGACGGCGAGGCCGAGGAAGTTGACGTAGATGGCGGCTGGGGCGTCTTCTCCTTCAGGAACCAATGGAAATAGGAGAGTGCGCTGATGAACGTGGAGAGGAACGCGCCCCAGCAGATGGCGTTCAGGAGATAACCGAGCCGGCGTTTCATGAGGATGAGGAGCACGCTTAGGAATATGGCAGCGCCAAAAACGAAATCCGTGATGCTGAATTGGTTAAGGAAATGGTTCTTCTGAATGAACAACTATTGAAACAACGGCGCACCTGCTCCGTAGAACAAGCTCCAAAAGATCAGCCACGCGTTTGATAATCTTCTCATTAGCCTTGCTGCTCCCTCATCATGAATCGCACGAAGCTTTTCGTCTTTGCGCCAGACGATGTCGAGGTTGGCTTTGTCGCGTGTCGTTAGCTCTTCGTAGGTGAAGCTTCAGAATCGCTAAATCTCCACGCGTTCAAATCGATTCGCCCCGGATCGGTCGGGGGTTGAAACGTTCGCTCGATGCGATCGAACCGACTTCCGCTGTAGCCACGGCTCTGTGAGCCGTGGCTTTCACGCTTCGCAGAAGCGTGGCTACAATAGAATAACAAACGACGAATCCGTCATCGCGCGGCTAAAAAGATCTGAGCGTTTCAGTAGCGGGAGAGTGCTGACTCAATCCTCGCCTCAGGCGAACGCACCCTGCCGCGTTTGGTGAATCATTTCCCACACGCGATCGCCTTCGCCACGTTGAATTAATGTCCAGGGCCGTCTGTCTCCAAACGCGTGGTTCGGCGTGGCGAGCCACTTCGGCAGTTCTTCTCCAGGGATAATATCCAACAAAGCTTTGACCAAACGAACGGCTTCCGTCACTTGCGCGCGGATTGGTTTCGGCAGGCGCGCGTGCTTTTCATAAGTGGCGAGTGTACGCTCCGACACCTTGCTCAGTTTCGCGAAAGTCTCGCGGTTCAGTCCGACGGAACGGCGCCAGGAATAAAGTGCAGGTCCGCTCTCATAGGCGCGCTTCCAGCTCGGCGCCTTCGCTTTTACTGCCGTGGTCATATCCGAGCCTAGCAAGCAAGCGGATCGCATGCAAGCGCAACCTGCAAAGTTGCAGCTTCTATTTCGGCCACCTGACCTCGCGGGCCGCGCGAAAGTGGCTGCCCCGCAAGAGCGCCTCCGAAAACACGATCACATTTGTGCCCACCTCTCTGGCCGCGCTCGGAACGATCACCGCTTCAAATCCGGCCTGCTGGAACGCCGCGCCCCAAGCCTGAGTCGCCGCTTCGCGATCCGACTGGTTCTCCTGTCGCCAGTCCGTTGTTGTCGCCCCTTTCCCGGAAAATTTCAGCGTCTGGCCGATCGCGGCGACGCGCAGATCGAGCACTCGCGGTGCGGTCAGCCGGAGACTGACCAGCACGCGCGGCAGCGCACTGCTCACCGGCAGATGGTAATAACGCGCAGTCGCGAGCGCCTCGGCCAGCGCCGTCTCCGGGTCCATCGACGTGTAGCTGATGCGGAATTGTCCCTTCACATGCCATCTGCCCGACGCCTGGAGCGCTCCGGCCCCGCTGACGATATCGGCGGCGCGCGAAAAGCGCGGGTCAATGAAGCGGAACAAGTCAGCCTGGAGCGCGCGATCGTGCTTCCGGCCGAGCGCACGGACGCGCTCCGCAAACTCGTCACGCCTCGGGTGGAGGTGCATCGGTCACACGCCGCCGCTGAGCGCGCGCGCTCACGCTATTCCGTCGCCACGTTGGCCAGCTCTGCGGCGGCCGGTTGCGGGAGAAACGGCGCGAAAACGTCGAGCGCACGGTTTGGGATCGTGGCGACGACCCGCGTCCATTCCTCTTCGTATTGCACCTCGCGCACCGTGCCGTCGCGGTGCAATCGTGCCAGCAGATCGGCGCGTGTCGACGGCAACCGCAACTCGACGGTCATCGTTCCGCGCCCGACGAACTCGGAGATTCGTTCTACGAGCTCGTCCATCCCTTCACCGGTTTGCACGGAAACGAAAACAGCGTCCGGAAAATGGCGGCGCAACGCGGAGACCATGTCCGGATCGGTGACTTTGTCGACCTTATTGAACACGACCAGCATCTGCTTCGTATCCGCCCCGAGGTCGGTGAGCACGCGCATCGTCGTGTTGTAGAATTCCATCACTTCCTCCTGCGAGGCATCCAGGACGTGAATGAGGAAATCCGCCAGGGCCGCTTCCTCGAGCGTGGCCTTAAACGCTTCCACGAGTTGGTGTGGCAGCTTGCGGATAAAACCGACGGTGTCAGTGAGCAACAGCGGCTGCTTGTTCGGCAACGCGATCTTGTGCGTCGTCGTGTCGAGCGTGGCGAAGAGTTTGTTTTCCACGAGCACGTCGGCGCCGGTCAGCCGGCACAGGAGGGATGATTTTCCGACATTGGTGTAGCCGACGATGGCGGCGTTCGGCACCGGCGCGCGCTTGCGATCCTTCCGCTGTGTGGCTCGCGCCCGGCGCACTTCTCCCAGCTCACGTTTCAGCCGATCGATCTGCAATCGGATTTTCCGCTTGTCCTGCTCGAGCTGACTCTCGCCTTCGCCTTTCGCGCCGATGCCGCCGCCTTGCTGGCCAAGGTGACTCCATGCGCGGGTCAGCCGCGGCAGCGAGTATTGCATCCGCGCGAGGTCCACCTGGATGCGCGCCTCCCGCGTTTGCGCCCGCGCGCCAAAAATATCGAGGATGATCTCCTGCCGGTCGGCCACCGTCACGCCAGCCAGCTTTTCCCAGTTGCGCTGCTGCGAAGGACTGAGCTCGTTATCGAAAATGAGCACATCGCACTCGAGTTCTTTCGAGCGGTCGACGATCTCCTGCGCTTTACCGGCGCCGATCAGATAGCGCGCGTGATTTTCGCGATAGGAGATCAGTTCGCGGCTGATAATCGGGATGCCGAGGGTGTCGACGAGTTCTTCCAGTTCCTCGAGCAGACTCTGCGCTTCCGCCTTTTTGTCTGCCTGAATGTAAGCCCCTACGAGCAGCGCCCGTTGCACTGCTTTTTCCTTCGCCCTGATCTCAAACATCCGTGCGCAAGATAGCAGATCAGCACCGGCTTTTCCCCGGTAAGATTTGGCGCTCTCTCAGTCAGCACTTGGCGGACCGACCCAGAGCCGCCGGTTTTCCAGTTTCCTCGTGCTTACGCTTGCCGGGGTGATTGTTTTGCCGGCGGTGGCTGCGATCGCTTTGCTCCGCGGCGACATCAAAGCGCTGGTCTGGACCGACATTGTGACCCAAAGACGTGCTTTTCGCTCTCGCCGCCGGGATTGCTCTGACGATTGCCGTCAGCTCATTCTTTCTCGCCTTATCGCTCGGGCCGGCGAGTGTCGTTCCGATTTCAGGAAGGC
>JACCXL010000066.1 GCA_013697015.1 Chthoniobacterales bacterium
GGGGTATAGAGCCGAAGCGAGAGACGATAGAATTCCAGAAGCATCAGATCGAGGTCCAGACGTCCGGTGTCCTGACCATTTCGAGCTGTTACGATGATGGCTGGTTCGTGGCGGCGAATGACATCGAGCAGTTGAAGGGTTTGCTGGATCGGATCGACGGCCGGCAGAAAGATCACGGCTCCACGCTGGCGGCGGACGAGACATTCGCGGCCGCGCAAAAACATACGCAAGCGAGCTTTGCAGGGCTGGTGTTTGCGCGCCTCGACCGCTTTTTTCAAGAACTGCTCCCGAAGGTGGAAGAAACGAGCGAGCCGTCGAGTTCGCCACCCATTTATCGGCAGATCCGCAGCTTCTGCGGAACGATTGCGTTCGACGGCGGAAAGATCCGCGACGTTTTGTTCGTCGGCATGCCACAGCTCGTGAATGTTGGCGAGCTGTCGCGCACATCGCTGGCCGCGGCCACCCGGGATGCATTCCTCTACACCGCTGGATTTTTGAATCTGCCGGCGGCGACGCAGATCAATGCGGGCTCGCCGCACCTTCCGGCCGCGCTGGGGCAGATCACCGCTCCGCTGGCAGTGGCCGGCATTACGATGGATGACTGGAACGCCGCCTTCGGGCAGGAGTTCGGCTTGATTGGCGAATGGCCGGGCACCGCTCATTTCCCAACCTTGATCGCGACGTTGCCGACGAAGGATTTAGCGAAGGCTACGCAGTTGCTGGGGACGGCCGCAAAGGCGGACTCGGCGCGGAAATGGACTCAGTCGGACAAAGATGGGGTTCACTATTTTTCCAGTGACGCCGGAAACCCGTTCCTTCCGCTCAGCCCCACGCTCGCCCTCTCCAACGCAATGCTGGTTGCGGGTCTGGACCTCGGCACGGTGCAGAGCGCGGTGGCGCGAATTGGAAATCGCTCGTCAGAACTGGCTGCCACGGAGACATTTCAAACGGCCGAGCGGGCGGTGCCGGAGAGCCGGCAGGCTTTTGCTTACCTTGATACCGCTTTTTTATACTCGCGACTGGATGCTGCCATCCGGCCGATGTTGTTCATGAGCGCCGCCTTCGTTCCGGGCATAAGCGAGCAGGTTGACATGGACAAGATGCCACCGGCGGAGGCGATCACGCGTCACTTGAGTCCGGTGATTATGTCGCAGCGTTACGATGGCGACGGCTATGTTTCGGAGTCAGTCGGTCCGGTGACGATGTATCAGACGATCGCGGGGTTAGGCGCCGCGATCGGAGCGGGTGCTATCGCCTATCAACATCAAAAAGGTGGCGGTCTCCCGGCATTTCACTCCTTGCGTGGAGCAACCGCGCCCTCGCCAACGCAGGCCGCCTCGCCTTCGCCTCCTGTGACTAATCCCTCGCCTTCCCCCTCCGCGAGCGCGGCCGCGACCCCGTAGTGCAGCCGGGCCGGGAAGCCTTGAGTCCGAGCGATTTAATTGGCTGAGGTAGAGAAATTGTGCTGCGAAATCGCGGGGATCGTGTTAATTCTAAGGCCCTATGGCTATTCTTAAGAAAAACGCATTTTCACGTCGAGTTCCTGATCTGGTGACCGAGGAACTGGTGGCGATTCTTTCCCGGCGTGCGTCGTTCGAGTTCAGGCAACTCTTCGATGTCGTGCACGAGAATCTCCGCGCACGAAATGCGGCCAGCGGCGGCGAAGAGATGCTGCGCCTCCGTGCTTACGAAAAGCTGCAGAACCTCGTGGCCCGCGGCGCGGTTAAGAAGACCGGCAAAAAGTATAAAGGACTCCCGTCCGCGTTGGCGGCGGCGATCGCTCCACAAAACGGCCATTTCCCGGCAGCTGCTGCCGTGACCGCTGCGGCCAAGTAAGCGCGCCGGCGGCTGCGAATTGCAAGAGACGGAGTGATGGAATGTTAAGTGAGTATCTGCCGGTCCTATTGCACATCGTGGTCGCGATCGGATTCGCGGTCTCGGCTCTCCTGGTCAGCGTATTGCTCGGCAAATCCGGCAGAACGAACCGGACGAAAGACACCGCCTACGAATGCGGCATGGTGCCGCAGGGCGAAGCGCAACCGCGCTTCAGCGTTAAATTCTACCTGGTCGCGATGCTGTTTATCCTTTTCGATCTCGAGATTGTTTTCATGTATCCGTGGGCCGTCGTCTACCGGGAAACGATCGGCGCCGATAAGACAATTCTCTGGAGCATGCTCAGCTTCGTTTCCATTCTGATGGTCGGGTACGTTTACGCCCTCAAAAAAGGCGCGCTCGACTGGAAAAATTAAGGCCGGTCCCGGCTATCGCGAACACGTGTCGCAGGCGCCCCGTTTCGCGCTTGCGTGCCATCGCCTCACCGCCTAATCGTTTAGCCGCCATGGTCCACCACATCATTCTCTGCAAACTCAAGCCGGAGGTTACGCCGGCGCGAATCGAAGCGATGATGATGAATACGCGGATGCAGCTCCTGAAGATTCCCGAGGTGCTGAGCATCAAATGCGGTAAGCGCATTCATCCGGAAATGCCGTGGCCGTTCTTTATCGCGATCGACTTCGATTCGACGGATAAACGTGAGATCTACCGCGAAGATTCGATTTACGTGAAGTTCGTCGAGGAAGTGATCAAACCGAACGTGGCGGAGTCGCTCGAGCTCGATTTCGAGGGCGATCCCGGCAAGGACGTCCGCTTCTCTTAGCGGAACCAGGTAGTCGCGGCGACTGCGTTGCTAATCGAGCGCGGTTCACGCAGAATGGCACGCAGCCTGATGCGACTCGCCTACCTGTATTCGCGTTATCCGGTGCTCTCGCAGACCTTTTGCGACACCGAAATGATCGAGCTCGAACGCCAGGGGTTTGAGTTCGTGATCGGCTCGATTCATCCGCCGCTCACGACGATGCGGCATGCCCACGCCGGGCGTCTGCAGGCGCCGATTCATTATGCGCCGCCGCCGCCCCTCCTGCGCATCTGGGAAGAAAAGGCCCGCAAGGAAGGGCGTTGGCCGGCGACCCTCGTCGCGGCCCACGAGCAGAAGTATGGTGCTCCCGCGAAGGCCGGATTGCGGGCGCGCAACGCCTGCTATTTTGCCGATCGTCTCGAACGCGAAGGCGCCGATCATCTGCACGTCCACTTCGCAAACCGCGCGGCCCACACCGCGCTCTTTCTCCACGCCATCAGCGGCCTCTCGTTCAGCATCACCGCGCACGGCCAGGATTTCATGGCCGATCTGGGCAACGACGATTTGCTGCGCGAGATTTGCGCCGCCGCGCAATTCGTCGCGGTCGAGACAGATTACAGCCGCAATCTGCTCGCGGCTCGTTGTCCAGATTCAGCCGCGAAAATCCATCGTGTTTTCAATGGGATGGATCTGTCGAATTTTCCGCCCACCATGGGGAGTGCGTGCGACGA
The DNA here is from genome assembly GCA_013697015.1 of Chthoniobacterales bacterium. Lineage (GTDB taxonomy): Bacteria > Verrucomicrobiota > Verrucomicrobiia > Chthoniobacterales > UBA10450 > JACCXL01. The sequence continues at coordinate 3,367 of JACCXL010000066.1, forward strand.
CCGCCCCGTTCGCATCATCAGCATCGGGCGTCTCGTCACCTTCAAAGGCTTCGATCATCTGATCGCCGCGTGCGCCAGACTGCGCGACTCAGGGCTCAGGTGCACCTGTGAGATCATCGGCGACGGTCCGCTCCGCGAAGCGCTCGAGAACAAAATCCGTGAGCTGCATCTTTCCCATCTCGTCAGCCTGACGGGTGCGCTTCCGCAGGAGCAAGTTCTCGCCCGGCTGCGCGAGAGCGACATCTTTGCGCTCGCCGCAAACACGGACGAGGCCGGCGCAAGCGACATCTTCCCGACCGTCATCCTGGAAGCGATGGCGTCGGCGAAGCCGGTTGTCGCGACGTTGACCGCCGGCATTCCGGAGTCGGTCGCACATGGACGGACCGGACTTCTGGTCGCGCCTAACGACGAAGCGGCCTTCGCGTCTGCACTAGGGCAATTAATTCAAAATCGCGAGCAACGCGCGCTCTTCGGGTCGGCCGGCCGCGCGCGAGTGGAGGAATGCTTTCAGATCGGAACGACCGTTGCGCCCCTGAAGAATCTCTTTCAACAAGTGGCGCCACAGCCGAAAATGCAGTCATCATCCGGGAGGGCTGCAGCCGTAAAATCGATCGCCTATCTGATTGATTTCTGGCCGGACGAACAGCTGCCGCTGCTGGAAGAGGAACTGGCGCAAATGCGGCGCCGAGATATCCCGATCGTTCCATTCGTCTTTCGCACGCCGGCCGACCCGACGTTGAACGAGGAACAGAAGAGCTTAGCACAGCATTTCGAATTCCTGCCCGATGCGATGGTGATCGAGGCAGAATGGCGGGCGCATCCGGAGCTGGCGGCTCGCTTGGAAAACGATCGTGCGAACCACGAGCCTCGGGCGCCCTCGGAGCTGTTTCTCCAACAGGCGCGTTATGCTGTCGCCCTCGAGAAGACCGTCAGAAGGCGAAGCATTGTCCATCTGCACGCGACCAGTTCGCGCACGTTACTGACGGCGTTGATGCTGCAAGAAATGCTCGGTGTCACCGTCAGCGCAGCGGTGGAATCCTCTCCCGCGCTGGCGCATCCGTTTATGCAGCATGCCTTGATGCGATGCGTCGGAGGCCGCGTCGCCGATGGCTCGGTGCTCGACCGGGTCGGCAGCGGATTTATGGTCGACCGAAACCGCCACGACCTTGTCAGCCGAGCGGCACGCCGTCTGCATGCAATGCTGGGGTTCGATTTGACCGGACGCGCCCAGCTTTGGCAGGAATGGTCGGAGCGACTGGTGCGATGGAGCGCGAAGCGTGAGACTGATCTAGAGCATGACTAAAAAGGCTATTCTTTTGGCCGGCGGTGCGGGCACCAGGTTGTATCCGCTGACCAAGATCGTCTGCAAACAATTGCTGCCGATCTACGACAAGCCGATGATTTGCTATCCGCTTGCTACGCTCATGCTCGGCGGTCTGCGCGAGGTGCTGATCATATCGACCCCGAAGGATCTGCCGATGCTGGAAGATTATCTGGGCGACGGATCGCAGCTCGGAATCCGAATCGCCTACGCCGCGCAACCGAAACCGGAGGGAATTGCGCAGGCCTTTCTCATCGCGGCCGATTTTATCGCCGGTGCGGGGGCGTCCCTGATTCTGGGCGATAATATTTTCTACGGAAAACTCGATTTCTACCGCGCCGCGCTCGCACTCGAACATGGCGCCTGCATTTTCGGCTATCAGGTGCGCGATCCGGAACGCTACGGCGTCGTCGAATTCGGGCCGGACGGTCGCGCCCTCAGCCTGGAGGAGAAACCGAAGGTGCCGAAGAGTCATTTCGCCGTTCCGGGATTGTATGTTTATGACGAACGCGTGGTTGAATTTTGTCGTGAACTCCGACTCTCCGCGCGCGGCGAACTGGAGATTACCGATCTGAACACCGCCTACCTGCAAAGGAACGAGCTGCACGTAAAGCTCCTCACGCGCGGCATGGCGTGGCTCGATACCGGAACGCAGACAAGCCTTCTCGAGGCGGGCAACTACATCGCCACGATCGAGCACCGGCAGGGCCTGAAGGTCGCGTGTCTCGAAGAAGTTGCGTTCCGGATGGGTTTCATCAATCAGACGCAGCTCGGCGCCCTAATCGATCGCTTGCCGAAAGCAGAGTATCGCGAGTATCTCAGTCTCGTCTGCGAGGAAGGTCCAAGCGCGGTGCACCCGGAACCGGAGCGTTGAGAGCGCGCGCTGCTAGGGTTTCGGTTGCTCGCGCAGCAAATGCGTCGTGTCAGCCAACAGCTTCGTGACGGCATCGGGCGCGGTCGCATCGTAATAGCCGCGGATCGCGCCGCGCCGATCAACCAGAATCACGCGCGTACTATGCACCGGCTCGCCGCTCTCCCCGCCATCCGGAGAGGCCGCTAACTTGAAGCCTTTGCTGGAAATGTCGTAGATCGCCTTTGCCGGACCAGTGAGAAAATCCCAGCGACCCGGCTGCGCGTGCAAGCGCTCCGCATATCCACGCAAGACTTCAGGCGTATCCTTTGCCGGATCGACCGAAAACGAAACCAGATGGACATCGGTCTTTTCGAGCGGTTTCTGCAGCTCGCTCATTCGGCTGCTGATCATCGGACACGGACCCGGGCAACTCGTATAAACGAAATCGGCGATCCAGACTTTGCCCGAGAGGTTGGTCGATCCGAATGGTTGCGCGTCCTGATTGGTGAGCTGAAATGCGGGCGCCGTTCCGTAATTTGCCACCGTGCGGTTGGCAAGATGTTGCACTTGGACTTGCCGTAGCCAGAAGAGCGCGGCCGCGGTCAGCACGGGAATCGCAATCAGGATCGCGTTCCACGCCAGGGAAGTGCGCGTCGAGACCGGTGCTCTGGCGGAGACGTTCGCGCTGTTCATGATTTTGTGGCGATGAGCGCAGCCAGCACGACCGGCAGATAGAGAATCGAGCTGAGGAAAAGCGCGCGCGCCGAACCGAGATCGCGTTTCATCCAGAAGCGCACCGCGACCCCAAGGAAAACCAGACCGGCCGCGAGCACGATCGGCACGGAAGCGCGAGTCGTCAGGCCACAGAAGGCCGGCAGGACGCTCGCGCATGTGACGAGCACGGCAAAGAAAACGCTCTGGCGCCCGCTGCGTTTTCCGCCGAGATCGCGGCCGGAGAGCATGCGAAATCCGGCACGCGCGTAGTCGTCGCGATACATCCACGCGATCGCGAAAAAGTGCGGCATTTGCCAGCAGAACAGGAGGGCAAACAAACTCCAGGCTGGCCAGCCGACCTCGCCGCGCGCGGCGGCCCAGCCGATCATCGGCGGGATCGCACCCGGGACCGCGCCGACAAGTGTGTTCGCGGTGCTGATGCGTTTCAGAGGTGTGTAGGTGAAGATGTAAATCCCAATCGTGGCGGCGGCGAGCAGCGCACTGAGCCGGTTGCAGGCAAAAGCCAGATAGAGGACGCCGCCGCAGCCGAGTGCTCCGCCGGCGACGAGGGCGTCTCGCGCCGCCATGCGGCCCGCCGGGATCGGGCGCATCTTCGTCCGTTGCATGAGCGCATCCAGACGCCGTTCCCACCATTGATTGAGCGCGGCTGCGCCGGCGGCGGCCAGCGCGGTCCCGAACACGACATGAAAGAGTCCTGCATAACTGATCGCGTCGGGCGAACCCAAATAGAAACCGACCGCGGTCGTAAGCAGGACGAGCAGCGTTAAGCGCGCTTTCACCAACTCCGCGAAATCGAAAAGAAGGCGGGGGCGCGTCGTCTCTTCCGCTGCCGCGACTGCTTCGACGGAGACTGATTCTTCCACAAGGGCCGTTTTCATGGGGCGGCAGCGTGCTGCATGGCTTGGAATCGCGGCGACGGCTGAGCTAATGGAATGGCGCGGGCTGGCCGGAAGCAGAGCGCGCAGAGACTGACCCCGGTCGCCAGCATTGTCGCGCCGACCGCCAGATGCGCGGTCGCGATGTCCGCCGCTTTGTTGCTCCAGATTGTCCACGCGCCCAGCGTAATTTGCGCGCACAGGAGCACGATCCAGAAAGCGGAAAGACGATTGAGTTCGGTGCGCGCCGCTCGACGCACGCGCAGTGCAAATGCGATCACACCCACTGCGATGAGCACTGCGCCGAACCGATGCGCCATCTGCAGCCGGATGTGAAAGGCCGTCACTTCGGAAAAGGCGCGGACGTTTCGCCATTGGTTGATCTGCGCCAAGTGCGCGTCCGACGTATCTGGAATCCACTGGCCGTAGGCGGTCGGAAAATCGAAGATCGCGAGGTCCCGATGCTCGTGGCGCATGGTGGCACCGAGCGCAAGCTGCAGGTAAATCATGGCGGTAACGGCAAGCGCCAGCCAGCGCGCCTCGTCCGCGTTTGGGAGGTCACGCGCGAACCAGCGGGGCGACGTGGCGAGCGCGAGCACGATCAGCATGGCCAGGAACGCCTGCGCGAGACACGCGTGAAAAATTCCGATTTCATCCTGCAACAATGTCACCCGCAAACCGCCGAGCACACCCTGCACGATAACCGCGCCAAGCGCAGCGAGCGCGAGACTGCGCACCCAGCGGCGTGCCTCCACACGCCACGCCCAGAGTGCAAGGATGATGGTGAGAAAGCCGACCGTGGACGCGATCAAGCGATGCACATGCTCGAAAAAGATGCCCCCCACCCATTTCGAAACCGGGAATAAAAACATGTTGTAGCCGAACGATGTCGGCCAATCCGGCACGGCTAGTCCGGCGCCCTTGCTCGTCACCATGCCGCCGGTGCAAATCAGCAGGAGCGTGGCGGCGGCGGTTATCCACGCGAAGCGCGAAAGCCAGGCGTTCGGTTCTGCGAGAGGCGTGCGCATGTCTGCGTGCACCGGCTACTCAGCGCCGGTTGCGGTGTTATCCGCCCTGCGGAGTTTCCGGCTTGGGAGGAGGTGGCGGACTCTGGAGGCCATCAGGCGCGCCAGTCGGATTCGCAGACTTGGGAGCGCCCGGCGGCGGGATACTTCCCGGCGTCGGTCCGGGCCCTGGTTCGCCCGGCGGGCGTGCGCCGGGTGGTGGCGCACTGGCCGTCCCGGCGAGTTCCGTCCGCTCCTTTAACCACGCTTGATAATCCGCCGGCGAATCGACCACGAGCATCCCTTTCATACCGTAATGCCCGAGGCCACAGAGCTGGCCGCAAATCACTTCGTAGCTGCCGACGCGAATAGGCGTGAACCACATCGGGATGATCTCGCCGGGAATAGCATCCTGCGCGCTGCGCATATGGGGC
>JACCXL010000073.1 GCA_013697015.1 Chthoniobacterales bacterium
GGTGACTTCGACGCTGCGCTAACGGTCGCACGCCAGCAGGTCAAAAGCGGCGCGAACATTCTCGACGTTAACATGGACGAAGGGATGATCGATTCGGCCGCGGCCATGACGCGATTTCTCAATCTGATCGGCAGCGAACCGGAAATTTCGCGCCTGCCCATTATGATCGACAGCTCGAAATGGAGTGTGATCGAAGCCGGTTTGCGATGCGTTCAAGGCAAGTGCGTCGTGAACTCGATCAGTCTCAAGAATGGCGAAGAGGAGTTTCTGCGCGAGGCCAAGCTCGTGCGACAATACGGCGCGGCCGCCGTCGTAATGGCTTTCGACGAACGTGGACAAGCCGACACGTTCTCGCGGCGGACCGAAATCTGCTCGCGCGCCTACCGACTCCTGCTGGATCGCGCCGGCTTTCTGCCCAACGACATTATCTTCGATCCCAATGTGCTGACGGTGGCGACGGGCTTGGAGGAACACCGCGGTTACGCGGTCGATTTCATCGAGGCGACGCGCTGGATTAAAGCAAACCTGCCGGGTGCTCGCGTCAGCGGTGGGATAAGCAATGTTTCGTTCTCGTTTCGTGGGAACAACGGCGTGCGCGAAGCGATGCACTCTGCCTTTCTCTACCACGCCATCCAGGCGGGCTTGGACATCGGAATTGTGAACGCAGGACAGTTGGCCGTCTACGCGGAGATCGCGCCCGAACTGCGCGAGCGCGTGGAAGACGTGCTGTTAAATCGGCGTCCCGACGCAACGGAGCGACTGGTCGACTTCGCCGATTCCGTGAAAACAAAAGATAAGGTGGCCAGCAAAGATGAAGCGTGGCGCACACAATCTGTCGGTGAACGCCTTTCGCATGCTCTCGTCAAAGGCATCGTTGATTTCATCGAAGCCGACACCGAAGAAGCGCGTCAGAAAGCGAAGCGCCCGCTCGATGTGATTGAGGGACCGCTCATGGCCGGAATGAGCGTCGTTGGTGACCTCTTCGGTGCGGGCAAAATGTTCTTGCCGCAGGTCGTAAAGAGTGCGCGCGTGATGAAGAAAGCGGTCGCTTACCTGATGCCGTTCATGGAGGCGGAGAAGGCTGCGAATGCAAAACCGCAAGCGCGCATCGTGATGGCTACGGTGAAAGGAGACGTGCACGACATCGGCAAAAACATCGTGGGCGTCGTGCTGCAATGTAATAACTACGAAGTGATCGATCTTGGGGTGATGGTGCCCGCCGCCCGAATTCTCGAAACGGCGCGCGCACGAAAAGCGGACGTCATCGGGTTGAGCGGACTAATCACACCGTCGCTCGATGAGATGGTGCATGTGGCGCAGGAGATGGAGCGCGAAGGGTTTGATCTGCCGCTTTTGATCGGCGGCGCAACCACCAGCCGTGCTCACACTGCGGTTAAAATCGCACCCCATTACTCGGGCGGAAGCGTCCATGTGCTCGACGCGTCCCGCGCGGTCGGGGTGGTGAACAACCTCCTGAATTCAGAGCTCAAGGATAAATTCCACGCGCAAACCCGAACCGACTACGCACGACTGCGTGAAGAACACGCCGCGAAATCAAGCGAGAAGAAATCGCTCGCTCTGCCGGCGGCGCGTGCAAACCGCACCGCGATCGATTGGTCAGGATACGAGCCACCGCGGCCGGAGTTTCTGGGAGCACGACGTCTCGAACCTGAACTCGCGACATTGATCCCTTATATCGATTGGTCGCCGTTTTTTCATACATGGGAATTACGCGGGCGTTACCCGGCGATCTTCGATGATCCTGTCGTGGGCCAGCAGGCACGCGAACTTTTCGATGACGCGCAGGATTTGCTAGGGCAAATCGTCCGCGACAGTTCGCTCAAAGCAGGCGGGGTTTACGCGTTTTGGCCTGCTAATTCTGTTGGGGACGACGTCGAGATCTACGCTGAGGAGGAGCGGCGCGGTCCCATTGCTCGTTTTCATTTTTTGCGTCAGTAAATGCAAAAACCGAAAGGGCAGCAGAACCATTCACTCGCCGATTTCGTTGCACCGAAGGAGGTCGGCTTGCGCGATTACCTGGGCGGGTTTGCGGTCACGGCCGGCCACGGCGCCGACGAACTGGCGAAGAAATTCGCGGAGAGCAACGACGACTATAACGCTATTCTAACGAAAGCGCTCGCGGATCGGCTGGCGGAAGCCTTCGCGGAATACCTGCACCGAGAGGCGCGAGTCGCATGGGGATTCGGTCGCGACGAACAACTGACGGTCGATGAACTGATTCGCGAGCGCTATCGCGGGATTCGGCCTGCTGCGGGCTACCCGGCGTCACCGGATCACACCGAAAAAGAAACGCTATTTCGGCTGCTCGGCGCCGAAGCTCAGACCGGGATCAAATTGACTGAATCCTTCGCGATGCATCCGGGCGCGAGCGTGAGCGGGCTCTACTTCTCGCATCCTCAGGCGAAATATTTCGGCGTCGGCAAAGTCGCGCGTGATCAAATTCACGATTACGCGCTCCGGAAGTCGATGTCTGTCCCGGCCGTCGAGAAGTGGCTCGGTCCGAATCTCGCCTATTGAGCGCGGCCCGCGCGCGGCGAAGAAGTCTGCAATGAGGGATCCTGAATCTGGGCACCAAAGAGAATGAGTGCGCCCGCCTGATCTGCGGAGACCGGATCTGGCGCCGCCGTTTCGGCGTCGGGCTTCGGCCATTGCACGTTCCAAGCGAGGCCGCATTTTTCGAGCGTCCAAATAATATAGCGCGTCAAATCGAATTCCCACCATTTCAAACCGTGCGCGGCGCACCGCGGTTTCGCGTGATGATTGTTGTGGTAACCCTCGCCAAACGCACCGAGGCCCACCCAAAAGTTATTTTTGCTGTGGTCTGATGTCTCAAAAGTTCGATAACCAACGCTCTGCATGTGACAGACCGAATTCACCGCCCAAGTGAAATTGTAAACGACCAGCATGGGAACGTAGAGACACCAGAGCAGCCCGACGCCTCCCAGCGTAAAATAGAGGACCGCCGCGACGGCAAGATGTGGAATCACATAAAAGTAATTCCGCTCCCACAGGCGGCAGTACCAAATCTGGCGAACATCAGCCGCATAACGCAACGAGCGGTCGCGGAATCCGGGAGGTTTGCGCACGAGCCACATCATGTGGGCGTAAGGGAAGCCGTGAATTGGGCTGTGAATATCTTCGTCGGTGTCGGATTTGAGGTGGTGATACCGGTGATCCCCCACCCAGGTGACGGGATCGCCGGCAAGCGCAACCGCCGAGCCGGTGGCGAAGAAAAATTTCACCCACCCCGGCATTTCAAATCCGCGATGAGTCAAATACCGATGGAGGTAGAGGGTAGTACTGATGCCCGCCCAAAAGTAGATGGCCAACATGATGGGCAGGAATTTCCACTGGAACTCCGTCAAGAGTGCGACAACGCCCAGGACCTGCAGGCCAACCAAGGCGATAAAGAGAGCGACGTTGGCTTTTTCGTTTTTAAACATGGGGACAGGATGCGATGGGCGCAGGATGCGCGGGCCCGCCGAAGAGCAAGCACGACACGGTGGTGGCAAATTGAAGCGACGGCAACATGTAATTTCGCGGCTGACTGGTTCGCATCGGTCAGGGAGAACTCTGCACGGGGCAATTACCGCCGCTGGCTGAGATTCTGGATGCGCAACGCAAGGGCGCATGATAAGAGTCGCGCAACGATCGGGGTGTAGCTTAGCTTGGTAGAGCGCCTGGTTTGGGACCAGGAGGTCGCAGGTTCGAATCCTGTCACCCCGACCACATCGAAACTGTTTGTGAAGCAGAGGTTCATCTTCTACGGAGCGCTTCTGGCGGCGTTCACTTCGCTACGCGCGCAGGACGCTCCGCTTCCCGTGCAGGCCGAGCAATCACCGGCCGCGCTCATGCCGACCGCGCGCGACGCAACCTCCGCCACGCCCGCACCATCATTGATGCCGGCGCCGCTCCTGGCGCCCCCGGATATCGCCGCGTCAGCGCTCCAATCGGCCGTCCAG
>JACCXL010000112.1 GCA_013697015.1 Chthoniobacterales bacterium
GCCTTCCATCTGAAGGCGAAAATCGTAATGCAGGCGAGTGGCAGCGTGTTTCTGAATGACAAAGCGCGACGCGCCCTCCAGCCGTTTCGGCAACGGCTTTCCGCCTGCCGGCTCGGCCGTGACAATAAAGTTCCGCTTCTTCTTGTATTCTTTCAGGCCCATGGGATTGAGCCAATTCGCTAAAACGAAACCGCCACCGCAGCCGCGCGGACTGTGGTGGCGGTCGACATTTTGTGATCGCTCGCTAGCGACGACTGCCGCTTGTTTTCTTACCGCGCTTTGGAGTCTCTTCCTCAGCTTCGCTGGCTTCAACGTTGATGACGGTTTCCGCCAGCCTCGTCAGCTTTTTGTCAGTTTCTCCCTCTTCATTGAGCGTTCGTTGCAGGAGATCCATCGCATCGTTTTCTCCCAAAAGGGACGCAAACGTCCGAACCACGCCATAGCCCGCGATCTCGTAATGCTCTACTCGCTGGGCTGCGCCGATGAGCGCGGCGTCGAGCACAAATTCGTCACCGTCTTCCTCGATGACCTCCTTGCCCTCTTCGACCAAACCTTTCATGGCTTTGCACGTTTTGCCGGTTGGTTTCTCGCCCATTTTTTTGAAGATCTGGTCCAGTCGATCTACGTGGCCCCTGGTCTGCTCCAAATGGTCGGTGAATGCCTGTCTCAACTGCGGCGCGGAAGCTTTTTTTGCCATTTTCGGCAGCGCTTTTAATAGCTGGTTTTCCGCGTTGTACAGATCTTTCAATTCATCGACATACAAGTGTTGTAACGAATCCATGCTCATAATTTCAATCTCCTGCTTTGGTTTGTAGACGGGCGGGAAAAGCCTCCAACCCGCGCGACTTCGGAAGAAGCCGACGTAAAGGAAACGCGGCGCAAGCTCGTCGTGCGCGTGTTGTTCAGGAAGAATCTGTGATGGGTTTAGACGACCGCGGCAGCCGGCTTCGCGTTCGACTCATGTCCGACAGGTTCGCCGACCAGATAACGAGTAAAACGCCGGATGACGATATTTTCGCCGAGTTCGGAGATCTTCGTCGCCAGCAGTTCTTTGATCGTCTGGTCAGGATTCTTGATGAAGCCCTGCTCCACCAAGCAGACCGTACTGTAGAACTTATCGAGTTTCCCTTCGACAATCTTGTCCATCACCTGGGCCGGTTTGTCTTTCACCTGCGCAACGTAGATTTCTCGCTCCGCTTCAACGGAACTTGCCGGCACTTCCTCGCGTGCGACGTAAAGCGGATGAGCCGCCGCAATGTGCAAGGTGATGTCCTTCACAAATTCGCGGAAGTTCTCGTTCTTCGCCACGAAATCGGTCTCGCAATTGACCTCGACCAGCACGCCGACTTTGCCCTGCAAATGTATGTAGGACGCGACAATGCCTTCTTTTGTCGCCCGCGCAGCCTTCTTGCTCGCTCCTGCAATACCTTTCGCGCGGAGCACGGCTTCGGCCTTCTCGAGATCGCCGCCGGTTTCGGTCAGCGCGCGTTTGCAGTCCATGAATCCGGCGTTCGTCTTCTCGCGCAGTTGCTTAACAAGTTGAGGATTTACTTCCATAAAATGAAAGGCGGCGCGAGACAGTGTCCCGCGAATCTGCCAAATACGAGATCGCTGCTAGGCGGAAACGCCGGCCATCTCCACCTGCTCGCGCACGCGCGCTTCGCCGCTGGCGGAAACGATCGCATCCACCAGCTTTTGCAAGACGACGCGAATCGCGCGAATAGCATCATCGTTTCCAGCGATCGGATAATCGATCAGTTCGGGATCTGCATTTGTGTCGACTACCGCCACGGTCGGAATTCCCAGTCTGCGTGCCTCATTCACGGCATTTTGCTCGCGTGTCGTGTCGATCACGACCATCACATCCGGCAACTGCGCCATCTCGAGAATTCCATCCAGATTGCGGCGCAGCTTCGCGCCTTCGCGATTTAGCGCAGCCAATTCTTGCTTGCCCATCTTCTTGAAATCGGGCGATTGCTCGATCTCCTCGATGTATTTCAAACGGCCGATGCTTTTTCGGATGGTCGCCAGATTTGTCAGCGTGCCTCCGAGCCAGCGCTGGTTCACGTAGAACTGGCCACAAGCGACGGCAGCTTCCTTGACGGCCTCCTGCGCCTGCTTTTTGCAACCGACAAACAGAATCTTCCCGCCGCGTCGAGTGACCTCCTGGAGAAAGTCAGTCGCCCGTTGCAATTGCCGCACGGTCTCATCGAGATTGATGATGTAGATCTGATTCCGTTTTTCGAAAATGAACGGTTTCATTTTCGGATTCCACCGTTTGGTTTGGTGGCCGAAATGGACGCCTGCTTCCAAAAGTTCAGGCACAAGTTCTGTCGTTGTCGGCATAGGGAGTTATGTTCGCCGGTGGTCGCGGCGCAGCGGACGGGGAAGATGCTCTAGCGGGTCCGCAAAGGCAAACAGAATGTTAGCTTTTGGTCTCACTGTCTGCCCGCAGCTCGTTACGATGTTCGACATACCTTGCGAGTAGCCAGCACAGGTCCGAAAGGCGGTTGAGATAACGAAGGATTTCGTTGTTGAAGGCCGGGTTACTTTCTCTGACCGACGCCACACGGCGCTCGGCACGCCGGCAGGTGGTTCGGGCTACGTCAAGCGCAGCCGCGAGAGCCGTTGATCCGGGGATGGCCCATCCCTTGTAATGCAGCAACTTGTCTTGCTCGAGCGCATCGATCGCGGCGGTCAATCGGTTCACCATCTCCGCGGTGGTCAGCCGGAATCCGTCACGCAGATAACGCTGGAGATCTTCGAACGCGGTGGCGAGCTCGCCCATGACCACGATTAATTCCTGCTGAACGGTGTAGATTTGCTCTGCTACAAAGGAGTCACTCGAGAGCACGCGGGCGACGCCAAGAGCCGCATTCAACTCGTCCACGCACCCATAAGCCTCCACCCGCGCATCCGTCTTCGAGACGCGCCGGCCATACATCAGCGATGTCTCTCCTGTGTCGCCGGTTTTCGTCGCGATGGACATGACCTAAGCCTCCATAAACGCGAACGACGAATCAGCTCGCGCCGATTCGTCGTTCCACATTCGCAATTGAGCCAATCCTTAGCCGAGCGCGGGCAGCGCGTCCGGTTCGTCCACGAGCGACGCACCAACCTGTTCTCCGAGCTCCACGAGCTTGATCTCGCGGACCGCCGGGAAACCGGTTCCCGCGGGAATCAGATGACCCATGATGACGTTCTCTTTGAATCCGCGCAGACGATCGACCTTGCCCAGCGTGGCGGCTTCGGTCAGCACGCGAGTCGTATCTTGAAAAGATGCCGCTGAGATGAAACTATCGGTCTCGAGAGACGCTTTCGTGATCCCGAGCAGCACTGGAGTAGCCTCCGCCGGCTTGCCACCCTGGTCCGCCACCGTTTGGTTTTCCGCTTCAAAGTCCAGCCGGTCGATCTGATCGCCCCAGAGCAACGAAGTGTCGCCCGGATCAGTGATCTTCACCTTGCGCAGCATTTGGCGCACGATGATTTCGATGTGCTTGTCATTAATCTCCACGCCCTGAAGCCGATAAACTTCCTGCACTTCGTTCACGAGGTGCTCTTGCAAATCCTGCGGCCCGCAGACTTCCAGAATCTCATGGGGCACGACAGGACCTTCCGTCAGCTGCTGGCCTTTCTTCACGAAATCGCCCTTGAAGACGATGATGTGCTTTGTGAGTGAGATCAGGTGCTCTTCTTCCGCGCCGGTCCCAAGGTCTTTCAGGATTAGCTTCCGCTTTCCTCGCACCGTGCCACCCATTTCGACGACCCCGTCGATCTTCGCGATTTCTGCCGCGTCCTTTGGACGACGCGCCTCGAATAGCTCTGCCACGCGCGGCAGACCACCTGTGATGTCTTTGGTCTTCGCAATTTTTC
>JACCXL010000119.1 GCA_013697015.1 Chthoniobacterales bacterium
TGGGTACGGAGGTCAATATCGCACCGCTCTCCTCAACCAGCTCGTGCGGTCCCGCGCGCAAACCGGACCGCCAGCCCATCAAGTGAATACCTACCTGCACCTTGCTGGATCCGTCGGCGCCGACACGACGGACGCGCAATTGACCTCCTGCTCGAGACGAGCCAAGGCCGTCAGCTCACAGCTAATGATCGGCCTTTGTCCCGGCGCGGATTACGGGCCGGCCAAACGGTGGCTGCCCGATCGATTCGGAGCGGTCGCGGTGTCACTCGCGGGTCGGCTCGATGTCCACTGGCTTCTGTTCGGGAAATCCGCCGACGCGGAGATCGGTGCCATCATCGCCGGAGAGATTGGCGCTGCATGCACCAATCTGATTGGCAAAACCAGTCTGGATGACCTGATGCGTGAACTGCAACGCTGCTCAGTCCTACTCACGAACGACACTGGCACGATGCATCTGGCCGCTTTGCTTGGGGTGCCAGTGGTTGCTCTTTTTGGGTCGACGGAGCCGCGGCTCACCGGACCGCTCGGTGCCGGCCATCGGATTATTCGTCATCAAGTCGAGTGCAGTCCTTGTTTCCTGAGGGAGTGTCCGATCGATTTTCGCTGCATGAAGGCGATCAGTGCAGACGAGGTCGTGCAGGCCGTTGCTGATTCGATCGCGGAAGAAAGAGCGGGCGCCCGCTAGGTCGCGTCTATCGAACCGACAATTCCGTTGCGTTTGAAAGCCGCTTTAGAATGATGGGCGAAGTGAATGACGCTGCCCCTCGCATCCGCACGGACGTTCAGGTGATGTTCTTCGACACCGACTGCGCAGCCGTCGTGCACAATATCGCCTACCTGCGTTTCATCGAAACTGCCCGCACGTTGCTCGCCGAAGTACTGGGTTTGTCGCTCGTGGAGATGGAGAAAACCCGGAAATATCCGGTGGTGATCCGGACCGAGATCGACTACCGGCGCGCGGCGAAACTCGGTGATCGCCTCACTGTCGAGGGCTGGCTCGACCGACTCGAACGCGTACGTTTTTGGTGCGCATTCCGGATCACGCGCTCAGCCGATGCGTCGTTGATCGTTGAATGTCGTCAAATGCTGGCGCTGATCGAGTTGCCGGCAGCCAAGCTTCTCCGGTTGCCAGAAAGCTGGGATCGATTTCGTCCCGCGACGCATGTGCGGCGATAGCTTGGATCGAGCGTAGAAGATTTCTGGAAGAATCAGATGGTCACCGCAACTCGCACTTGGAGGCTGGAGGATACAATGATCGGGCCATCCGCGCTCAACCCGCCTCCCACACGCCACGCGCTCTTCGTATTTCTGCTCGCGCTGGCCATCCTGCTGCACATCGGCACGGCCGGATGGGGCGATTTGTACGGCGAAACGGAAGGGCAATACGCCGGGGGCGCGCGTGAGATGTTTGAGTCGCATCAATGGCTCATCCCGACGAATGACGGCATTCCGCGACCGCAGAAACCGCCATTACTCTATTGGCTGATCGTCGCTTCCTACAAAGCGTTCGGAGTAACTGAAGTGGCCGCCCGATTGCCCATCGCACTGGCCATGATCGGTTCGGTGGCCCTCACTTTTCTGATCGGAGAACGGCTCGCGGGCTACTGGCACGGGTTTACGGCGGGACTGATTTATCTCTGCTCCAGCGGTGCGTTTCTTCTCGGGCGAATCATCATGCCGGAGCCCGTGTTCAGCTGCTTCATCACCGCCGCGATTTACTGCGGAGTTGGCGGTTTCCAGGATCGAAGGCGGCGCCCGCTCTGGTTCGCTGGCTTTTGGTTATTCTGCGCTCTCGCGTGCATGACGAAGAGCTTGCACGGTCTCATCTATCCGGCCGCGACCCTTGCCCTATCGACAATTTTTTTCCGCGAAGCGCGTCTGCGGTTCCGGGCATTGCTTTGGTGGCCTTATTTTCTGCTGTTTCTGGCCATCGCCCTGCCCTGGCACATCTGGGTGGAACGGCGGTTCCCGGGATTTTTGCAAAATGTGACAGCGAGCGAGTGGCTGATTCACTTGTTCGGTCGCGCAGATGCCACCCACAGCTATGACGATGTTCCGCGTTTGCAGTTCCTCGCTCTGCACATCGCGTGGTGGTTTCCGGCTTCGTTGCTAATCCTGCCCGGTGCAATCTTCGCCGCGCGGAAGATCTTGCGCCCTCGCGAACCGGAATTCGCAGACGCGCTGCCACTATGCTGGAGTGCGCTCGTGTTGATCTCGCTCCTTTTAATCGGACAGCGACAGGATTATTATGCGATGAGTATGTGGAGTGCGTTCGCGCTTTTTGCTGCCACCGCCTGGAGTAGAATCCCGCCCACGCTCCGCTTTTGCGGGGTGGCGCTAGTGTCAACCGCCGGTCTGACCGCGGGCGCGGCTTTTTTGTTCCTGCCACGGATCCTGCGTGGCGTCGAAACCTGGGGGCAAACAACCGAGCGCACGACTGCGTGGCGAACCGTGCAGTCCATTCCGTACGGCACTTGGATGCTGTTTCGCCCCATGTTCGCGATCGCCAGCGTGGCCCTTCTGCTCTTTTCGATGATCGCATTCATCTGTCTGAAACGTGGCCGTGAGCGCGCCGCTCTTATCGCCGTATCCGCGGCGATGCTTCCGATTGGCCTCACCATGATCGAAGGAGTTTCGCGGATAGCTCCCTATTTCTCCCTGGCTGACGCGGCGCGCTTTTTAAACGATCACGTCGGCGACACCGGCGCCGTCTTGTACGAAGGGCCGATGCATGCCGGCAGCAGTCTGGTTTTTTACCTCAACCGCAAATTCTTTTTAGTAAACCAACAACCGGAGCCATACGGAACCGGGCCAGACACAACGGATCGCTATCTCACCGAGGACCTCCTTTTAGCGCGTTGGAGCGCGGCGGATCCAATCTATTTGATCATCGAACAAGACCGCGTGCCGTATTGGCAGAAGGTGCTGACGGAGAGATTCCACATTTATCATCAGGTGAACAGTTGCGGCACCTGCGTCGTGCTCACTAATCAGCTTTAGACCGCGCTCCCGCTTCGATCACGAACTCACTTCAACGGCGCTCGCACTTCGCCTGCGAGGAGACGGCCCCAGAGGGTGCTAAATGGATGAACCTGGCTCGCCGGCTCGCCGTCGCGCACTAGCGGCCGATGTTCGTTCGCCCACTGAAATATGGAGCCTTCGAGATTCCTCACATCGGAGTAGCCAGCCCTGCGCAGGGTCGAAGCCATCGCTCCTGAGCGGTAACCGACGGCGCAATAGGTGACGATCGGCCTGTCTTTCGCAACGCCTGCCAACGCAGGCTTTGCCGAAGTTCCAGGATCAACCCGGCGTGCCCCCGGCAAATGACTGACGTTCCATTCCGCTTCCGTCCGCACGTCCAGCAGGACCGGCTCTTGCCGGCTGTGATCGGCGAGCCAGCTGGCAAGCTGCTCGGTGCTGATCCAACGCACATTTGGGAACTTGGTCCGCAATGTCGCCTTCAGCACGACCCATTCAAAACTTTCACTTTTTGACATCCCGATACCGGCGACCAGCACGACGAACGCGGTGATTAATAATCCGACCCGCCAATTTGATCCACGAGGCCGCAGCGGAATTGGGCGCATGTAATCCATTTGAATCCTCTCGTTCTTGTCGTAACTTTCCCCCTCAATTTCGCACAAAACGGAAGCATTTCTATGTCGCAGCATCGCAGCCTGAAAGGCGCCAGCACCATCACCGCCAAGCGGAACGTTTTGAAGCGTTTCGAGCGCGTCGAGCTTCTGAAGAAACGCGGTCAGTGGAAGGAAGGCCAAAAAGTAATGAACCTTCCGAAGACAAAACCGGACGCGTAACGCCGGCTTCCGGCGCGTCTCGCTCCGCGCTGGAAAACAGTCTCGCGTGCGACTTAATCGCTATCTCGCATCCGCCGGCGTCGGAGCACGCCGCCAGTGCGATGAGTTGATTGCCGCCGGTCGCGTCACGATCAACGGCAAAGTCTGCACGAACTTCGCGACTCAGCCCGCGGAGGGCGACCATGTCAAAGTCGGAGGGAAATCCGTGCGCGCCGAGCAGTGTCTCTACCTCTTGCTGCACAAACCGCGCGGCTACGTTTCCTCCCGGCAGGATCCCCATGCTCGCGACACCATCTTCGATCTTTTGCCCGCTAAATTTCCCCGGCTCTTCAATGTTGGCAGGCTCGACGCGCAGAGCGAGGGGCTACTTATCCTCACGAACGACGGAGAGTTCGCTCAGCGGCTCACGCATCCGCGTTACAAGGTGGAGAAGGAATACGATGTCACGCTCGACAAACCGTGGGACCCGGCCCTCGCGCTCAAATTGCAACGCGGCATTAATCTCGATGGCGAACGCGCGCGGATCGATCTGATCCATCCGTTCGGGCCCAGGCGGTTGCGACTCGTTTTGAGACAGGGACTAAACCGCCAAATTCGCCGGATGTTTTTTGCGGTCGGTTACGAAGTCGAGAACCTCGTCCGGATACGGGTGGGCACATTGCGTTTGGGGGATCTGCCGCGCGGGCATTGGCGTGCCCTGACACGCGCAGAATTACTTAGCCTGCGCCGAGATCGGCCGGCGCTGAATTCAGTCCGACTCGCTCCGCAAAATCTCCAGCGGCGGCGCGTTCCCGGCACCACGACTCGACAAAAGTCCTATCAAAACCGTCAAGGCCCCGACCGCAAGAAAAGCGGTCACTAATGGAGCAAGGGCCGGCACGTAGCTTAGCCGAAAAACAAAACGGGCCAGTGCCCAGCTCGCGGCAATGGACATCAGCACTCCAGTCCCGCTTGCCAGGAAACCGAGTGAGCAGTATTCGGCGGTCAGTATCTGCCAGATTTGCGCACGGGAAGCTCCGAGCGTGCGCAATAACGCGCTTTCCTTTTGCCGCTGATAGCGGCCGCTCCAGATGGTGCTGGCCAAAACAATCACGCCGGTTCCGAAGGTAAAAAGCGAGAGAACGCGAATCACGAGCGCCACCTTCGTGAGAATGGAATCGACGGTTTGAATCACGGAACTCAGATCGATCGCAGAAACATTGGGGAACTGCGCGACCACTGCATTTTGCAACCGCGCTGATTCCGTGG
>JACCXL010000126.1 GCA_013697015.1 Chthoniobacterales bacterium
AAGGAAAATCTGCGTGGCACATTCCATTGTCACACCAGCGCGAGTTACGGACGCGATACGCTGGAGACGATGGCGGCAGCAGCACAGGCGCTTGGCTTGGAATACCTTGGTATCGCCGATCACAGTCGCAGCTCCGTGCAAGCGCGCGGGCTCGGTGAGGTGCGTTTGCGCGCGCAAGGGGCTGCGATCCGAAAGTTGAACCAGGAGTGCGATGGCTTCCGCATTTTCGCGGGCCTCGAGTGCGATATCTTACGTAACGGCGAGCTGGATTTTCCGGATGAGATTCTGGCCAGTCTCGATTTTGTCGTCGCCTCGGTGCACTCGGCGTTCGGTCTGCCGGAAGCGGAGATGACACGGCGGATCATCTGCGCCTTGGAGAATCCCTACGTCACGATGCTGGCGCACCCCACCGGTCGCTTGCTCTTGCAACGAGAGCCCTACGCCGTTGACATTCCGGCTGTGCTCGAGGCGGCGGCGGCAACCGGCACTTGGATCGAGATCAACGCCGCGCCCAAACGTCTCGATCTAGACTGGCGATGGTGGCCGTTGGCGAAGGAAAAAGGAGTAAAATGCGTGATCAATCCGGATGCGCACACGGCCGAGCGACTCCAGGAATTATGGTTCGGGATCGGCGTGGCGAGAAAGGGCTGGCTGACGAAAACGGACGTCGTGAATTGTCTGCCGCTCGCGGAGATCCAAGCCGAACTGCCGCGGAAACGAGAGCGGCGCCGGCCCTAGTCCCGACAGCTTTCCCGCTGCGGCAGAAACATCGTCAGACATTTGCAGGCGCCGCCCGCTTTCAGGAATTCCGTCATCGCCAACGGGTGACAGGTAAAGCCGCGTTCGGTCAACGTCGTCACGAGCTTCGGAGCTCCCTCGGGCAAGACGATGTCGTGTTCCAACACCACCGCATTGCAGGAGAAGCACGCCGCTTCTTCGGGAGAGACGTCGATCAAGTTGGGAATGTGATCTCGAATCGCGCGCTGGCCGTATTCATCGAACGCACCAGGAAACCACATCGCTGAACCGTCGGACAACGGGCAAAAGCAAGTGTCGATGTGATAGAAGCGAGGGTCGACCAGCTCGACTGAAATCACGAGACACCCCAAAATATCCGCGACCGCTCGATGGGAGTTGATGTCGCTCCGGAATTTGTAGCCGCAAAAAAGCGCGTCGGCGCCGAAAAGCGCATCGCCCTCGCCTTCGAAATAAAGCGTCTGCGGGAGCCAGACGACTTCGTAGCCGTGCTGCTCCATCCAGCGTGCAAAATGAGGAGCTTCGCCCGTCCGCTCCTGGTGCCGGAAATTACTGGGGATGAACCTCCGCCCGACCGCCAGACCGGCGTTGGCGGTAAAGACCATGTCCGGAAGCTTCGGCTGCGGCGGAACGAGATCGATGTGCGCGTTCAACTTCGAAAGGGCGTCGTGCAAACCCTTCCACTGCTCCTGGACGAGCGGCGTGTCCGCGCCGCGGGCGCGACTCATCCAGGGATTGATTTCGTACTCGATGCCGTAATGATCCGGCGGGCAAAGAAGCAAATTCCGCATAGATCCAACGCTTCAGACCGCCGGATCTGGCTGCGGTGGAGAAGCTTGGGCGTCCGGGATCTTGGTGACTTCCGCTCCGAGCTCCCGTAGCCGAAGCACCATCGCGTCCAACTTTTCGTGAGTCGGTCCCGAAATCTCGATGCGCGCGTAACTTTGATCTGCGCGCTTCTGGCCAATCTTGATTTCGACGATCTTGAAATTCCCGCCTTCGGTCAGAATCGAATCCAGCACTTTCGGCAAAGTCAGGGAATCGATGATATGACCGCGCAGGTCAATAGTCTCCGAAGGCATCGCAGCACCTTAGCTAAAGCTCGCTGCCGCGCCAGTCCAGCCGGCAAGCGACAAGGCCGATATGGCAGCTGCATTCGTTTCTAATTGGGGGGCTAACGTGGCAGAACTTGAAAAACCGACAGCGCATGGTCCATCACCCGCCAGCAAGGCTCGGCGAGCCCTCGGTGCGAAACTGAACCGCAAATCGAAACCGCCGCCGCCGCTGCTGCCGGAACCCGCGGGGAAAAACCCTTTGCCCACGCGGCGGAGCACGGAAACGTGAGTTTCGGCACCGAGCCTATCGCTCGGTCGGCGACGAGAAGAATCCGGTAAGCGGGCTTGTCGCGGACGCATTCGATCGCGCTTCGGCCAAACCGATTTCGCGCGCCTCGCGCCCGGCTTCGACGGCTTTCCGAAATGCTTGTGCCATCCGGGTCGGATCGCCCGCGATCGCGATCGCCGTGTTCACAAGAACGGCGTCGGCGCCCATTTCCATCGCTTCCGCCGCCTGACTAGGGGCGCCTAATCCCGCATCGACAACCACCGGCACAGTTGCCTGCTCAATGATGATTTCGATCTGCGCGCGCGTCTCGATCCCGCGATTGCTCCCGATTGGAGAACCTAGCGGCATGACGGTCGCGGTGCCGACATCCTGTAAGCGTTTCGCTAAGACAGGATCGGCGTTGATGTAGGGCAGGACAGTGAACCCCTCCTTCACGAGGACCTCAGCCGCGGCCAGTGTTTCGACGCCATCAGGCAACAGATAATGGGGATCGGGATGGATCTCGAGCTTCACCCACATCGGCAGCCCGGCAGTGGCGGCGAGACGCGCGGCACGGATCGCTTCCGCCGCGGTGCGTGCCCCACTCGTATTTGGCAAAAGGAGGAACCGTTTGGGGTCGATGAATTCGAGAATGTTCGCAAATGGGTCTTTTCGTCCCGAAAGGTCGGCGCGGCGCAAGGCGACGGTGACTATTTCCGTACCGCTGGCGATGAGCGCGTCGCGCATCGCTTCGTTGGAAGCAAACTTGCCGGTGCCGACCAGCAGCCGTGATCCGAATTCGCGATCTGCGATTCTCAACTTCGCTGGCTTATCGGCCATCGC
>JACCXL010000137.1 GCA_013697015.1 Chthoniobacterales bacterium
ATCTGAAATCGCGACTGCAACCTCGGCCGAAATTCCAGATCGTACCGAAGGCGGCCGCCGCCCGCGCGGCCGAGCCGAATGACGACGTTTACGAATCGATCGACCCGTTATTGGAGAAAATCTCGAAGCACGGCATCAACAGTCTTACGCTAGGCGAACGACGTGCGCTCGATCGAGCCCGGGCCCGTTTGCTCAGAGAAACCAAGTGACGGATCGTCGTGACGGTCACGTAAGGATCAGCGTGATCGTTCCCGCCTGGCACGACGCGGAAAATCTTGCGCGCTTGCTGCCACAGCTGGCCGCTTTCCAGCACGTCGCCCAAGTTATCGTAGTGGACGCGTCACATAATGCGGCCTCTGAGAAAATCGCCGTGGACACCCACGCGAAATTTCTCCACCGCGTCGTGCCGAGCCGCGGCGCGCAGATGAATGTCGGCGCCGCCGCCGCTGACGGCGATGTGCTTGTCTTTCAACACGCAGATACCGAACTCAATGAGGAGCATCTACGGGCGATCGATCGCGCGATCCGAGAGCCCAACGTGATCGGGGGCGCTTTCTACCGCAAATTTGACGCTCGCCACCCGCGGCTCATGTGGCTCGAGAGCGTGGCGCGTTTTCTGACCAGACACGGCGGCACATTGTTTGGCGATCAGACGGTTTTCGTGCGGCGCGAAGTTTTCCAGCAACTCGGCGGCTTCAGGGAAATCCCCCTGATGGAGGACGTGGAATTTTCACGGCGTCTGCGAGCCGCCGGGCGAGTAGTGGTGCTGGACCCGCCGGTGCGGACCTCGGGTCGGCGTCACGCGCGGAAAGGGGCCTGGCGGGCGACGATTCAAAACGGTCTGTTCATGCTGCTCTACAAACTCGGAGTTTCTCCACATGTTCTTCACCGCTGGTATTATCGAGAACGTGCCGCGCACAGCGCGCCGCCAGAGTTCGCTGTGGAACTCGACTCACTCCAACAATAATGCGCCTTCTCGAAGCAATTTCACAAACTCGCTTGCAGTTTCGGCTTTCATCAAGGCAGCGCGCATCTCCTCGGTTTTCACGATGCGCGCGATCGTGCCGACGCAGACCAGATAATCAGTAACGAACCGCTGCGGCACTCCGATCAGGAAGACGAGATGAACAAGCGCGGCGGAGTCTCCGAAACGCACCCCCGTTCTGCTCCGTCCGATCCCGAGGACGATCTGTTCCACCCGATCGGTGCGGGCATGCGGGAAGGCCACTCCGTCGCCTGTGTTGGTCGAGCTTTTGCTTTCACGCTCCATTACCTCGTCGGAGAACTCGTAGTATTCCGCCACTTTGCCACGGGCTCGGAGTCGTTCCACAATCTCGAGGATCGCTTCATTCTGGCTCGCCGCGCGCAGGTCCAGGACCACGTGATCGGAATCGAACAGTTCGTTGAATTGTGGGGCCATGAACAAAGGCAGGATAGATAGGATTGACGCGCCCGACGCTGTTATCGAATCATCCCGAGACCGGTGGCAACTGAAAACATTCCCTTCGCATCCTCCGATGAGGCCACGATCTCGATGCAGCACAGCGTCTACGATCCCGGCTACGTCAATGCCATGTCCCATTTTTATCGGGGCGAACTGGCGCGCATCATGGTCTGGCGCCAGCGGCTCGATATCACCACGAACTGGGCCATCACGAGCAGCACCGCGATCATCACGATCGCATTTTCCAATCGCGATGTGCCTCACATTATCTTTTTCTTCAATCTCGCGATCGTCTGGGGAATGCTCTGGATCGAAGCGCGCCGGTATCGTTTTTATGACGCTTTCCGCGCCCGCGTGCGGATGCTCGAGGCACATTTCCTTGTCCCGATGGTGATGGAAAATCGCGAGATGCTGCAGGGTGAATGGAAGAAGTTGGTGTGTGAGGACCTGATTCTGCCGTCGTTCAAAATCACGAAGCTGGAAGCGATCGGCCGGCGACTGAAGCGCAACTATGTTTTCATTTTCATCCTCATCATGGTCGCCTGGGTGACGAAGATCTTCCTGCACGCGCCCACGGCGATGAGTAGCGTGGCGGATTTTTACCGCGCGCTCCGCGTGGGACACATTCCGGCGTGGCTCGTCGCCTTCATTTTCCTGGCCACGCTCGCGAGTGTGATCGGCATCGCGATTTACGTAGGTAAAAAGACCACGGGAGAAGTTTCCGAATTCCGGACCCACCGCTCGCTCTGGCGGATATGAGCGAGGGTTTCACGAAGTTGCGCGAGATCGTCGCGCAACTCCGCGCGCCCGGCGGGTGTCCCTGGGATCGCGAACAAACTCACCTCTCGCTTTTGCCCGGCTTGCTGGAAGAAGCATACGAAGTAGCCGGCGCGGTGCGTGCACGGGACGACAACAACCTGCGGGAGGAGCTCGGTGATTTGCTTCTACTGGTGGTAATGCATACCGAGATCGCCCGCGATCAAGGCCGCTTCGATCTCGAGGCGGTCGTGTGTGAGGTGACGGAAAAGCTCATCCGCCGGCATCCGCATGTTTTCGGTGCATCATCCGTTTCGGATACTGGCGCCGTTCTAAAACAATGGGACGCAATCAAGCGCGCTGAGAAAGGAACCGGCGGAGCGCATTATCTCGCTGATCTGCCGTTTGCCTTGCCCGCTTTAATGCGCGCACAGAAAGCGCAGAGCAAAGCTGCGCGTGTGAATTTCGACTGGCCAAAAGTTTCGGATGTGATTGCGAAACTTGATGAGGAAGTGGCCGAGACGAAGACTGCGCTGGCCTCCGGAAATGTGGACGCAGTGGCGGATGAGATCGGCGATTTACTCTTCGCCGCCGTGAACCTGGCACGCAAGGCGCGGCTCGACGCCGAGAGTTTGCTGCAGCGCGCGACCGACAAATTCGTCCGCCGGTTTAATGCCGTCGAGACCGAGCTCCGAGAACGCGGAAAGAAGCTGGGCGAAGCAGACCTGGATGAATTGGATGAGATTTGGAAGGCGATCAAGGCAGAACAGCGCGAGCGCGAGATCGCCTGACCGCGTTCCGCCAAGTCACAAATCCGCAATGAGGAGCGCCGATTCCGACCGCGCTCCCGGTTTTACAAACGGACAGCTTTCGCGATATTGCCCGTCCCGATGACGATTCTGCTCAATTTCCTCCTCGCGATTTACGTCCTGATCGCGCTGCTCATGGTTCTAGTCATCCTGATGCAGCGGCCGAAAAGCGAAGGGCTGGGCGCGGCTTTTGGCGGCGGCGTCACGGAGAACATTTTCGGCGCACAAACAACCAATGTTCTCACGAAGTTTACGAGCTGGCTGGCCGCTTTCTTTTTCCTGCTCACCTTCGTCTTGTCGATTCTCTATGCGCACCGCGGAACTTCCGCGAGCGGTTTGCGACGGGAACTGATGAAGGGACAGCCAGCAACGGCCGCTAGCCCCGCGGCGCGGCCGGCGCCCTCTTCCGCGGTTGGCCCACCAGGTACTGTGACTAATCCCACCCCGGCTGCGGCTGGTCCCGTGCCGTCCGAGCGCCCGGCTGATTTGGCTGTCGGAGCGGTTCCGGCAGTGAGCCAGGCGCCACCAACTCCGGCAAGTTCAGCTTCCCCGGCCGGCTCGAGCACGCCACGCCCGTAGCGGGCGCGGTGGGACGGAAAAGAAGATTCGCGCGCGCCTAAGCCGCGCCGGTAACGACCTCGGGGCGAGGCCCCGCCTTGTCATTCAGCGCCTGCGTGAACTCCTGCAGGCTGGTCACAATCTGAGGTGCTTTCGTCAGCACCGTGCTCGCGAGCTTCTCGGAATAATCCGGACGGCGCTGGGACATCTCAGATAACGCCATCATGACTGCGAGAGCGTTATTGATGGCGTGTTTGATCTCGCTGAATTTTTTCTGCAATTCAGTGAGCTCTTCCTGGGAAATTGTGCGCGCGGGGTCACTCATGATCGGGGCGAATTCGCTGGAGAATCGGAAGGGCCATGCTTAACTGACAGGTTCGACATTTGTCGTCCGATGCCTGCGCAAACTATCAAGATCAGCGGTGCGCGCCAGCACAATCTAAAGAATCTCCACGTCGAGATTCCGCGGGAAAAGCTGGTCGTGATTACCGGCCTCAGTGGCTCGGGCAAGTCGTCTCTCGCCTTCGATACTCTTTATGCCGAAGGGCAACGACGCTACGTCGAGAGCTTGTCTGCTTATGCCCGGCAATTCCTCGATCAAATGGAAAAACCGGATGTCGATTTCATCGAAGGTTTATCCCCGGCGATCGCGATCGAACAACGCAGCGCCGGCGCGAACCCACGCTCAACGATCGCCACCACCACCGAAATATACGATTACCTGCGCGTTCTCTTTTCCAGCGTCGGGCAGCCGCACGATCCGCTGACCGGCCGGCCCATTCATCGCCAGACTCCGCAGCAAATCGTCGATCAAATCGTCGCCTACCCCAGCGAATCGAGGATCGTTTTGCTCGCGCCACTCGTGCAGAAACAGAAGGGCGAATTCCGGGATGTAGTGGAGAAAGTGAAACGCGAAGGTTTCGTTCGTATCCGGGTGGACGACGAGATCATCGAAGTGGGGCGACCGGAGCCGATTCGGTTGAAAAAGGGGGAAGCGCACACGATCGAAGCAGTGGTCGATCGCCTCGTCATGCGCGACGGCATCCGCGCGCGGCTGGCAGACTCCGTCGAGACCGCGCTGAAATGGGGGAACAACCGCATGGTCGTTTTGCGACAGTTGCCCGGCGCGGAGTCGGCCGACTGGGAAACTTTTCGCTACTCCACGGATTACGGCAATCCCGACAGCAGCTTCTCGTTAGGCGAACTGACGCCGAAACATTTCTCGTTTAACAGCCACTTCGGTGCCTGCCCGACCTGTCACGGTCTCGGCACACAATTGGTCTGCGACCCCGATCTGATGATCAGCGACCCGGAAAAGTCAATCGCGGCAGGCGTCATCACGCCGTGGCGCCGCGGCACCAAGCGCATGCAGGCCTACTACAAGACATTGCAAGGCGCGCTCGTGAAACATTTTCGCGTTGATGAAAACCTGCCGTTCTCCGACTTGCCGGAAAATTTTAAGAACGCGCTCTGCTTCGGGACAGGCGACCAAACGATCGAGATGAACTTTGGCGCGAACGGTAAAGCCGCGAAGACGGCGCGGCCGTTCGAAGGTTTGGTCCCGCAAATGCAACGGCTTTACGCGGAGACGGAGAGCGAGTTCACCCGCAATCGCATCCGCGCTTTCATGACGCGAGTGCCCTGCCAAACCTGTCATGGCGCCCGCTTAAAGCCGGAAATCCTGGCCGTCACGATCAAGGATCAAGCCGGCCGCGAGCTCAACATTCATCAGTTTAGCGAACTCACCACGCGCGCCGCCGCCGAATACATCGCGGTTCTCAGCCTGAGCGATCAGCAACGGCATATTGCCTCGGAAGTAATCCGCGAAATCGAATCGCGATTGCTATTTCTTCTCGAGGTCGGGCTCGAATACCTGACGTTGAATCGCGAAAGCGGCACGCTCTCCGGCGGCGAAGCGCAACGAATTCGGCTCGCCACACAGATTGGTTCCGGACTGGCCGGAGTGCTTTACGTGCTGGATGAGCCGAGCATCGGATTGCATCAGCGCGACAATGCGCGGCTGCTCTCCACTCTGCGTCGTCTCCGCGATCTCGGGAACTCGGTGATCGTCGTCGAGCACGACGAGGAGACGATCCGGGCGGCTGATCACATTCTTGATCTCGGTCCGGGCGCGGGTCCGCGGGGCGGGGAATTGGTCGCGCAAGGTTCACTCGCGGAAGTCCTGCGCGCCAAAAATTCGCTGACCGCCGATTACTTGTCCGGCCGGGTGCGCATCAATATCCCGCGGCGGCGGGCTACGCCCAAGACGGCCGGGCACGGTGAAGGCTGGCTCACGCTGAAAGGCGCTTCAGAAAATAATCTGAAAGACGTGACGGCGGCGTTTCCCATTGGCTGCTTCACCTGCGTGACCGGCGTATCAGGAAGCGGGAAATCGACATTGATAGACGATACCTTGCGCCGGGCGCTCTTTCGCCATTTTTACAACTCAAAGGAGAAACCGGG
>JACCXL010000138.1 GCA_013697015.1 Chthoniobacterales bacterium
GAGGAAAAAGAGGGGAACATCGTCTGGCAGGCGCCACCGGCCAAAGGCCGACAAAATGTCATCAAGCCTGAGACAGCCTACGAAGTTCACTCGTGCCTGATCGATGCCCTGGAGAGCGGAACCGGCGAGGCTGCTTCCACGAAATTTGGTCTGAAGAAGTTCCCCGCCGCAGGCAAAACCGGCACGGCCTACGATTTTACCGACGCGCTCTTTGCCGGTTACGACAGCGCCATGACCTGCGCGGTTTGGGCGGGCTTCGATAAGCCGCAGAAGATTTATCGCGGCGCCTTCGGCAGCGAGATTGCGATGCCGATCTGGGTCGACATCATGAACGCATCCGCAGAGCGTTATCCGCCCAGCGTGATCCCGGTGCCATCGGGAGTGAAGACGGTCGAGATCTGCGCCAAGTCGGGGTTGCTCGCGACCGATAAGTGTTTTGAAACGGTCAAGACTGCAGGTGGAGAATCGAAGCAGGTCTCGACGACATACAAAGAACTGGCGACGACTGCCCAAATGCCAACCGATCCATGCAGTGTGCACGGCGAAGCCCGCGCTCGCCTTGTCCGGGATCTCCCCACCTCGGGCGTGCCGCGCGCCGCGCTTGTGGCCGACACCAAGCAGCTCGAGCCGGTGACAATTCGTGGTCCGGTCCTTCTCGCCGAGAACGATCCGTATAACTCGGTTCGCTCAACCGAAAAGCCGAAAGCAAGCCCAACGCCGGAGACGATCGCGGGAAAAGCAGAGGCGAGCGAGTCGCTCGCGGCGCCGGCGACGGACGCGTCGGAGCCAATCTTACGTGCCATTCCGCTAACGCCGATTGAGCAAAGGCCGGTGGAATCGGTTGGGCGCAAGCCGTTGGAGATCCGCCGCGCGAAACCGGTGCAGCCCGACGAGGAAGAAGAGAGCGAGACGGTGATTCCGCGAGCGCGACCGGTGCCCACGGTGGACCCGGGCGATTAGGCATGGGGACGCGCCGGCGTGAGCAATTTCGACTGACGGTTCTGAATCCCGGTGGTCGCGACCGGGAGCAGCATTTCGATACGCTGGAATCGGCGGGGGAAGACGCGCATGCGCCGGTTAATTTTCACGCGTATGCCGCCTGCACTCAGGGGAGTTTCCAGAGCAATGTGCGCCGGGCGATCGCGGAAGAAACGCCAGTGCTCGTCTTATTGCACGGAGACTTCAAAGCATCGCTGCAAGCGGTGCGCGCTTTGAAGACGGCGCGCCGCACGGTGGTTGTCTCGCTGAAAGAAACCGGGCTGCACCAGATTGCCGATCAACTTTCGGACCCGTCGAAGCTCGCGCGTTTCGTGGCAGCGCTCCACCTAGCAGACGGGGCAATTGGAGCCACGCCGGAATCGGCCGAATTTTTTGCGTCGTTTAACGGCGCCAAAAAACGCACCGCTTACATTCCAACTCCATATCCCGTAGAGCAAAATGCCTGGGATTATTCGCTGCCGCAGTCGCAACGCGCGGGGATTTTTGTCGGGACGCGGGAGTGGGACGTCCCTTCCCGCAATCATCTCGCCGCCGTTCAGATCGCGCGACGGATCGGCCATGCCGCGGAAGAGGCGATCACCGTTTTCAATTTCGAGGGAGCAAAAGGCCGGCGGTTGCTGCGTGCCTTAGGCTTCGCGAGCGAGCGCGTTCTCGAACACAAACTCAGTTACACAAATTATCTGGCCGAAGTGGCCCGGCATAAAATCGTCTGGCAACTCGACACCAGCTTTGTGCCCGGCCAGGTGGCGCGCGACGCTCTGCTCTGCGGACTTCCATGTGTGGGAGGGAACGGCGCGATCGATCGACTGGCGTTTCCGCACCTCTGCGGGTGGAATCGCTCTTTCGAACAGCTAACGCAGGTCGCGATCCAGCTTTGCACCGACGCTTCCTTCTATGCTGATGCAGTTGACGAGGCGCGCGCCAACGCCCGTGCCCGCGTTTCATTCGCAGTCGTGGCGCGCGAATTGGCCGATTTCTTTGTGACGTTATCCTGAATTCCCGCGATGCCGGATCGCTTCGGCGTAATATTCCTCGAGCTTTCGCACCTGAGATCGCTGCTCGAATTTCTCTGTCACGGCGGCCGAACCAGCGCGCGCGATTTGGCTGAGGCGCGCGGGATTTAGAACCGCGGTGAGCAATTCCCGGCCGAGCGATGGTGCGTCTCGCTCAGCCACCAGAAAACCGGTGCTCACATGTATTACTGCCTCGGGAATCCCGCCATGGGAGGTCGCAAAAACAGGCAAGCCGCTCGCCATCGCCTCGAGCATGCCATTCGGGACGCCTTCCTGATTCCCATCCTCGCCGGTCTCGCTCGGGTGCAGAAAAAGATGCGAACGATAGAGAAGCTCGCGCAACGAATCTTGCGCGAGAAAACCAGGGAAATTGACCTGCGCGGTCACGCCCAGATCTCGGGCGAGCGCCTCCAGTTGCGAGCGCAGCGGTCCTTCGCCGGCGATCGTGAGCGAGGCGTTCGGATAGCACTGCGCAAACGCAGCAAAGGCGCGGAGCGTGGTCGCGAAACCCTTTTTTGGAATGAGGCGCCCCGTTTGCAGCAGTCGCCACGCGCCGTTTGCCGGCCACGTTCGTTCCCGAAAAGGAAATTGGTCGAGCGGGATGCCGGTTCGTTGCAAGCGCAGCTTGGCTGCATCACAACCAATCTCGAGCAGCGCTTTTCCGAGCGATTCAGACCGCACCAGGACGAGCTCCGCCGCGGCCAGCATTTTCTTCGTCGCCGCGAGATAGGCCGGTTTCGCGAGATCGACCATCACGTCGGCGCCATGGAAAGAAACAAGAACCGGCTTCGGCCACACACGGATCAGCGGAAGTAAGTGCACCGCGATATGGCCGAAGTAGATGTGCAGCAACCGCGCATCGGCCTTTGTCAGCACAGCCCGCAACGCGCACACCTCCCGCTGCGAGACTTGCCATGGCACATCGCGGATCTGGCGGAACCAGACACGACGCAGAAAATGCGTAGCCGGTTTCGGAATCACCGTTACATCCGAGAACGGGAAACGCTCGGATTCCTCGCGCTTCTGTGCGATCACGATCGGGCGAAACGTCTCCAGGGCGGTGATCTGCCGGTAGATGTGCAACATCTCCGGTTTCAGAAAAGTCGCGCAATAACACGCGACCACGGGCCGTGGTGCCGGCAGAGCTGAAGCGGCCGACTCGTGCGTCAATACCAGACGATTTCGAACAGCTTGATGCCGTTCCACTTCCCGGGATAGCCCGGCTTGTAGGTCACACTTTCCTCAGCCGTGCCGTAACGTCGGGGAGCGAGAGGATTCAGCATCTGCAAAGGATTACCGCCACGGAGCGCGCGCGGGACCACGCCGGTGACGTGTTCCCGGGTGAGCGGCACGCGACGTTCACGAACCGGTCGACGGTTCGTTTCCTGGCGCACCGCAAAATTATCGGCCGCGTGCGCCGTGACTGCGGCCAGAAAGAGAACCGCGAAGCAGGTGTTTTTCATAGGAGGTTTCACGCGGCTCCCCGGCGCAAACTCTTGCCGGCCATCCAGTCGCGGCCCACAGTTATAGCGCGATGGACTATCTTGGGAAGGCTAGACGCGTGCTGGAGATCGAAATTTTCGAGATCCAACGGCTGCGCGACCGGTTGGACGACAATTTCGCGCGCGCAGTGGAGCTGATTAAGGAGACCGTCGAAACCCGTGGCAAAGTGGTTGTCCTGGGTGTGGGCAAATCCGGACACATCGGCGCGAAAATTGCCGCCACTCTCACCAGTACCGGGTCTCCGGCGGTCGTGCTCGACTCGCTTAATGCGCTGCACGGTGATCTCGGCATGGTTTCCGATGGCGACGTGGTGCTGGCGCTCAGTACCAGCGGCGAGACGGAGGAGTTGCTTCGCATCCTTCCGGCGATCGCGCGTTTTCAAGTCAAGATCATCGCGATGTGCGGAGTCCGCGACTCGACGCTGGCGCAGAACGCGCACGTCTTTCTCGACGCCAACGTGGAACAGGAAGCGTGCCCACTGAATTTGGCTCCCACCTCCAGCACCACTGCGATGCTCGCCCTTGGCGACGCGATCGCCATGGTCCTGCTGGAAGCGCGCGGGTTCCAAAAGGAGGACTTCGCGCGTTTTCATCCGGCCGGCATGATCGGTCGCAGTTTGCTGCTGCGTGTGCATCAAATCATGCGACCGCGGGCGGCGCTCGCGCTGGTCGCGCCCGACACTCCGATCACCTCGGTTTTGAAAACGATGACGGGATTGCGCGCCGGCGCGGCCGTCGTCGCGGATGCGGAGGGACAGCTGCTCGGGATTTTCACGCATGGTGATTTCGTGCGTCACTTCCAAAATGATCCGCGGGTTGGCGAACGGCTCGTGGCGGACCTGATGACGTTGAACCCGGTCACGATTCATCAGGACAAGCTGGCGGTCGAAGTGCTAAACCTTCTCGAACGCCATCGCATCGACGATCTGGTGGTGGTGGACGATCGCGGCGCGCCAGTCGGCATCGTCGATTCGCAGGATTTAACGAAGCTGAAGCTGCTTTAGGGGATGGCAACGGACGATCTGCGAGAGCGTCTAGCAGAGTTCACTCGCTTCGCTCGGACCCTCAAAGGCGACGAAAAGAGTGAGGCCCAATCCTTTTTAGATCATTTCTTCCGGGCGCTGGGACATGCAGGTGTGATTGAGGCGGGCGCGACATTCGAGTTTCGTGTCGCCAAGAAACCCGGTTCACCACAACTCGAGTTAATCAAAGGCCCAGGCGCAAGAGCCAGGGGCGGGAAGAAGTTCGCTGATCTGCTCTGGCCCGGTCGCGTGCTGATCGAGATGAAGTCACGCGGCGAGAAGCTCGAGAAGCACTACGACCAAACGTTCGACTACTGGAGCCACATCGTTCCGCATCGCCCGCCCTTCGTCATTCTCTGCAACTTCGATGAGTTCTGGATTTACGATTTCAACACTCAGCTTTTCGATCCGGTTGATCGCATTGCGCTGCGCGAGCTGCCGGAGAACATCGCCTCTTTAAACTTCCTCCTGCCCGTTTGGAAGAAACCGATCTTCGGCAACAACCGCGTCGAAGTCACCCGCAAGGCCGCGGATCAAATGGCGACTGTCTTTCGGGAAATTGTCGAGCGAGGAGAAGATCGGCCCCGCGCGCAGCGATTCATTCTGCAATTGCTCGTTGCGATGGTCGCCGAAGATATCGGTCTGCTTCCCTCCGAGATCGTCACGGAGCTTCTCTATGAATGCGCGGAGAAAGGCGCGAACTCCTACGACCTGATTGGTTCGTTGTTTCGCCAAATGGCCTCACGCGAACCCGCGCATGGCGGCCGCTTCCAGGGAGTGGATTATTTCAATGGCGGTTTATTTGAGGTGGTCGACCCAATCGAGCTCAAGCGGCCCGAGGCGTATCGCCTGCACGACTCCGCGCGCCGTAACGATTGGAGCAAAGTCAGGCCGGAAATTTTCGGCGCTCTCTTTCAGGACAGCATGGACAAGAAGGAGCGGCACGCGTTCGGCGCCCACTTCACGAGCGAGTTCGACATTCGCAAAGTCGTTGGCCCGACAATCGTGCGCCCATGGCGCGAGCGGATCGATTCCGCCGGAAAAAATGTCGCTGAATTGCGCAAAGCTCTCGCTGATCTGCGCAAGTTTCGCGTCCTCGATCCGGCCTGCGGTTCGGGCAATTTCCTTTTCATCGCTTATCGCGAAATGAAACGCCTCGAGCGAGACATCCTGCTTCGGCTTCGCGAAGTGAGTAAGCGCGAGCCGCTCGAAAGCGCTATCTCACTTCATCAATTCTTCGGCATCGACATCATCCCGTTCGCGGTCGAGCTGGCCAAAGTCACGCTCATGCTCGCCAAAGAACTAGAGGTTATCGAAGCGCAAAAGCTCGCCGAGACCGATCAACTTCTCATCGAAGAAAAGCCGCTCCCGCTCGATAACCTCGACAAGAACATCATCTGCGCCGACGCGCTTTTCACCGGCTGGCCAAAAGCAGACGCGATCATCGGCAATCCGCCTTATCTCGGTTCGCGCTATCTGGCGCAGGAGCACGGCTATGAATACGCGCGCAAAGTCCACGCGCGGTTTGCCGATGTGCCCAAGATGGCGGACTTCTGCACCCACTGGTTCCGCCTTGCGCACGATGCGTTGCCGAACGGCGGTCGGGCGGGTCTAGTCGGCACGAACACGATTCGTCAAAACGAGGGCCGCGAAGCAAGTCTCGACCACATCATCGCGAACGGTGGAATTATCACTGACGCGGTTTCAACTCAAGTCTGGAGCGGTGAAGCTGCCGTCCATGTGTCGATTGTAAACTGGAAGAAATCTTCCCGCGACGAATCGCCCCGCGCGTCGAAACAGCACGCATCGCCTAAGCGTTACCTCACGTTTCAACGTGGGGATCGTGCGGACAGTCCGTGGGAGAGCTTTGAACTACCGCAGATCAATGCCGCCTTATCGACTGGAGTTGACGTCAGTCGGGCGGTACCGCTGATGGCAAACCGCGCATCGAAGGCCGTGTTCGTTGGCCAATATCCGTTCAACGAAGGGTTCATGCT
>JACCXL010000195.1 GCA_013697015.1 Chthoniobacterales bacterium
GTTGCGCAAAGGTTTTTGTCTGTAACAGGACCCGCGCGGCGGCTGACGCTCTCATTTCGGACCTCGCGCGACTCGGAAGCGGCACCGCCATGCAAGCGATCGATCACTCCCGCGACGCGATCAGGCCAGCGATGAGTGCAGCAAATCTGATCGTAAATGCGACGAGTGTCGGTCTCCAGCCGGACGACAAGGCGCCGATCGACGGCGATCTGTTAAGCGCGGCGCATTTCGTTTACGACACGATTTACAATCCACCGCGCACGAAGCTGCTCGTCGTTGGGCAAGCGGCGGGCGCGCGAATTGCGAACGGTTCTTCGATGTTGCTGCAGCAGGGAGCGCGCGCGTTCGAGATTTGGTTCAAACGCAAAGCGCCAGTGGCGGTCATGCGGGCGGCCCTGCGCAGCGTCGTCCCGTAGCCTCTACGCAAATTCCTGGGCCATTTCGCGTCCGCGCGCGGCAGATGCTTCCACCGCGGCGCTGATCGCCGCCGCGGCCGAACGTTTTTCCATTTCCGCCAAGCCCGCCGCGGTCGTTCCGCCGGGCGTGACCACCATTCGTCGCAATTCTGCCGGCGACATGCCACTGGTGAGCGTCAGTTCGGCTGCCCCCAGTGCGGTTTGTGCGGCCAGTTTTAGCGCGGCTTCGTGACTCAATCCCGTCGCGACCGCACCACGCGCGAGCGCTTCAATCATGGTGTAAACAAAAGCCGGGCCGCTGCCCGCCAGCGCCGTGACCGCGTCGATTTGATCGTCATGGACTTCTACGGCGACGCCGATGGCACTGAACATCTCGCGAACGTTCGCGCGGTCTTCATTGGTAGCTCGACGGCCCGCGGCGTAAGCGGTGGCGGCGCGCGCGATCGCGCTCGGCGTGTTCGTCATGACGCGCATGATCCGCGCTGTTGTTACCGCCTCCATGCTCGCGATGCGGATGCCGGCGGCGAACGAAACGACAAGTTTACCGTCGAGCGTTTCGGCCATTTCACGCAACAACGGCAGAACCACTCCGGGCTTCAGTCCGAGGAAGATCACGTCAGCTTTTGCTGCGGCCTCCGCGCTGTTCGTCGTTGTTTCAATTCCCAGCTCAGTTTGCAATTGCGTCCGCGCTTCCTCGTTTGGTTCGCTCGCCATGATCTCGTGCGCTGCACAAAATTTCACGCGCAACAAACCCCGCATCACGGAACCCGCCAGCTTCCCGGCCCCGATGAAGGCGAGGCGATGACGCGGCCGGGTAGTTTGTAAATCCGCAGTGATGTTGCGATGTTAACCGATGGTAAGCGCGGGTGTAAACTTCGGCGTCGATCTCGCTCAGGAAATCGTCGAACTGAAGCGCGCACGCCACGCTGTCATCCTCGCGCACAACTACCAGGTGCCAGAGCTGCAGGACGTCGCCGATTACGTGGGAGACTCGTTAGGCTTGAGTTTCCAGGCGGCCCAAACGGACGCAGAGGTCATTCTCTTCTGCGGGGTCCATTTTATGGCCGAGACCGCCAAGATCATCAACCCGACGAAGACAGTCATTTTGCCGGATTTGGGAGCCGGTTGTTCGCTCTCTGAATCGTGTCCTCCCGATAAGCTCGCGCAGTTCCTGCAAGAGCACGCGGAGAAGAACTATTACGTGATCGCGTACATAAATTGCAGCGCCGGCGTGAAGGCGCTTTCCGATGTCATCTGCACGAGCGGGAACGCGGAGAAAATCGTTCGCGCGGCGCCTCCGAACCGGAACATTCTGTTTGTGCCTGATCAGAATCTCGGTGCGTGGGTGATCGAGCGAACCGGGCGCCAGATGGATTTGTGGCAGGGCAATTGTTACGTGCACGTGGAATTTACGGCGCGCAGTATCGGTGCGATTCGCGCGCAACATCCCGGCGCTCCGCTGGTCGCACACCCGGAATGTCCGTATGCGGTTCGCCTGCTCGCTGATGAGGTCTGTTCGACGGAAAAAATGGTGACGTTCTGCCGCGAATCGACCGCACCTGAAATCATTGTGGCGACAGAAGCGGGGATGCTGCACCGATTGCATAAGGAAATCCCTGACAAGAATTTCATTGCGGGACCGACGGAGCGCTGCGCCTGCGCGGAGTGCCGGTTTATGAAAATGAATACGCTCGAGAAAGCGCACCGCGCACTGCTGCATCTCACTCCGGAAATCACTCTCCCGGAAACTCTGCGCCAGCGTGCGGAAGCTCCTATTCTGCGGATGCTGGAGCTGTCGAAGCAGTGACGAGTGACTGGTGACGAGTGACAAGTCGCCGCGTCGGGCCAGAACTCTTCACTTGTCACTCATCACTCATCACCTTCTTATTGCGGCGAATGCCTCGCCCGTCGCTCTGGCTCCTGCTCGTCGTTCTTCTCCTCGGCATCCTCTTTCTGCGCGAGCCGTCGTTGCAGAAATCGGAGGACATCTTCCTCAGGTGGCTGCTCCGCAACTCGTCGCCACGGCACGCTGCCGTTCCTCTCACGGTCGTCGAGATCGGTCGTGATCCGCTCCTCGATTCCGGAGAAGCACCGTCCACGACAGTGCCGGTCTTGAAATCAGCCGCGGCCAGCGCGGTCTCGCCGCTGGAATATGCGCTCTTCCTCCAATCCGCGCTCGCCTTTCAGCCGACTGTCGTTGCCTTTGAGAACGTGCTCATCTGGCGCGACCGGGACAAGGATCAGGAACAGGTTTTCATCGATCAGGCGATGCGCGTGCCGCGTCTTTTACTCGCGGCTGAACTGACCGCACAGCCGGAACCCGACGCGCCCGGCGCCGAAGTTGTCGGGTTTACGAATGTCACCGGCAAGCGGACCGATCTGACCGAATATTCGGGCGTCGCACGCCAGCCGAACGAGGATCTTCGCCTGATTTCCATGGCCGGATTCGTCAATCTGCCGGAGGAAGACGATGACGCACTGCATGTTCCGCTGCTCTTCCAGTATCGCGGCGAAGTGATTCCCTCTTTCTCGCTGCAGGCGATCCTCCTTTGGCTGCGCATCACGCCGGGTGAAGTAACAATCACGCTCGGGAAAGAGATTTCGTTGCCGCAAAATCGCCGGATCCCGATCCGGTCCGATGGCACGATCATCGTCAATCCTAGCGTTCTCAAAAATGCGCACCGACTTGGTTTGAACGAGCTGTTGCTGGCGGCGCAACAACGCGACACCGGCTCGAAGCCGACCGTCATCGACTCGATGCGCGATCAAATCGTCCTCGCTCGCACGCCGACCAACCCGCTCTCTCCGCCGGACGTTTTCGCGGCGACGATCGCGACACTTCAGAGCAACCGATACGTCCGCCGGATCCATTGGTCGTTCGATTGCATCCTCTTTCTGGCCGTCGCGGCGGCCGCGCCTTTCTTCCGGCGTGTGCCGCGCGTGGATCTCGTCCTCGGTGCGATCGCGTTCACCGCGGCGTATTGCCTGATCGCGCTGTCGCTCGTGTCGAACGCGCAAATGTGGCTGCCAGGAGTTCTCCCGCTCGGTTCGCTCTGGCTTGCCGTCCTGCTCTCCTCTGTCACGCGTCGTTCGCCTGCTGGGGCCGTTGCCGTTCCGCCTCCGGTGGTTTGAGTCTCGCCGGTTGCCGAACGGGCGCGCATTTGCCGCTTGCTCTTGCGGAGGCGGCGCGCAACTTTTGAGCGCAAACGGAGCCGGCGCAATTCACATCGTGCGTTCGCGGCGTGGCCATCTGGTGAAGTTCATCAACTTAACGCGCGCGACGGAGATCGGCGCGAATTCGTATTATCTCGAAAGCGGCCCGCAGCGCATCGTGCTGGACTGCGGCATGCATCCGAAGAAGGAGGGTGATGCGGCCTTACCCAACCTCGATCTTCTCGCAGGGCGCCCACTTGATGCGATCGTTGTTTCGCACGCACATCAGGACCATATCGGCACGCTGCCCGTGCTCATGCGGCGGCATCCTGGCGCTCGCGTCTTTATGAGCGAGACCACAGCGGAGATCGGCTCCGCTTTGCTCCACAATTCGGTCAACGTGATGACACGGCAACGGGAAGAGCTGGGGGCCACGATGCCCCCGCTCTTCACCCACCGGGAAGCGACGCGAGCCGCGGATGCATGGCGTCACTGCCGCTTCCGCCAGCAGGTGCATATTGGGCGAAAAGAGGGCGGCGGAGACGGGATCAGTTTCGAGATGTTCGACGCCGGCCATGTGCTGGGCTCGGCCGGTCTTCTGTTGCGGATGGAGGGACGAACACTCTTTTACAGCGGCGATGTGAACTTCGACGATCAGACCATCGCGCAAGCAGCGCACTTTCCGGAAAGCGGCGTGGACGTTCTCATCATGGAATGCACGCGCGGCGATCATGGACTGCCGCCGGAATTCACCCGCGCGGCGGAGGAGCGGCGCCTGGCGGAAACGATTGAGCGCACTTTCGCGCGGGGCGGCTGCGTGCTGATTCCCGTTTTTGCTCTGGGCAAAACACAGGAATTACTGGCCATGCTCTACCGATTCCGCCGTCAAGGATTGCTGCGCGAATGCCCGATCTATATCGGCGGACTGAGCGCCAAGATGACGGAGATCTACGACCGATTTGCGCTCACGAGCAGAAGGCAGCTACCCCGGCTGCAACTGCTCGAAGAAGTGGCGCCGTTTATTCTGAACGGGCAAACGATTCACGACGCTCCGCCGCGTGCCGGCCGCATTTACGCGCTCTCCAGCGGAATGATG
>JACCXL010000127.1 GCA_013697015.1 Chthoniobacterales bacterium
ACCGCGACGGCTCCAACGCGCTCCGCCCCGATCGGATTTTGGATGGCGGTGGCGCTGGTCATGGGAAACATGATCGGCTCCGGCGTCTTCCTGCTTCCCGCATCACTGGCGCCATTCGGTGGAGTCAGCTTAATCGGTTGGGTAGTGTCCGCTGCGGGGTCCGTGCTGCTTGCCCTTGTTTTTGTCCGGCTCGCCCGCTTCAATCCTGCGGCCGGTGGTCCCTACGCCTACACACGACAGGCGTTTGGCGATCTGGCCGGCTTTCTTGTCGCATGGGGCTACTGGATTTCCGTGTGGTCTTCGATGGCCGCGCTCGCTGTGGCGTTCGTTGGTTATCTCGACCCATTCATTCCATCTCTCGTCCGCGCGCCCGTCCCTGCCGCGCTCATCGCAGTGGCGGCGCTTTGGGTGCTGACCGGCGTGAACGTCTGGGGTGTTCGCACGGCTGCGGGGGTGCAGCTCGTGACGACGGTTCTCAAGATCCTCCCCCTGGTCGTCATCGGCGTCGCGGGCCTTTTCGCGCTGCAACCGTCGCACTTCGCTATTGCTGATACGAGCGCCCGCGGCCTGGCGAGAGGAGTGACCTCCACCGCGACGTTGACGCTCTGGGCATTTCTCGGTCTCGAGTGCGCTACAATTGCTGCGGGCAGCATTCGCGATCCCGAGCGCACAGTTCCGCGCGCCACTCTTGTGGGGACGCTCCTCACCGCAGTCATCTACATCGTTTGCACCGTCGGCGTGATGGGCGTCCTCGACCCGGCGCTCCTTGCACACTCCACAGCGCCCTTCGCGGACGCCGCCCGGACGCTCGCTGGAAATGGCGCGGCGCGCTTCATCGCGCTCGGCGCTGCGATAGCGTGCTTCGGCGCACTGAACGGCTGGATCCTGATCGGCGGACAGCTTCCGCTGGCGGTGGCGCAGGATGGCTTATTCCCACGCGTGTTCGGCCGTTTGTCGAATCGCGGCACGCCTGCGCTCGGCATGATCATCGGGGGTGCGCTCGCCACTGCGCTGATCGCGATGAACTACGCGCGCGGCCTCGTCAATCTCTTCACCTTCATCATCCTGCTTTCGACCCTCAGCACGTTGGTGCCATATGCCTTTTGTTCGCTAGCCGGCTTCATCCTGCAGCGCCCCCAAACCGCGCGCGGTGCGGGCGCCGGTGAACGCAGGCTGCCATGGTCAACCGGTGCCGCGGTCATCGCCAGCCTGGCATTCCTTTATTCGTTATGGGCGATTGGAGGCGCCGGGACCGATGTCATCTCTTGGGGCTTTTTGCTGCTGCTGGCCGGATTGCCTGTCTACGTGTTGGTTGCCCGATCATGACAGCACAGTCCGAGGTGGGAAACATTACGCGTCTCGTCGCCAAGCAGGCGCGGGACGCGTTTCAAGGGCCTGAGGCGATCGCCGCCGAATGGCAGGCGCTGAACTTCACCGCCGCACCGGATTTTGCGCGAGCGGTCGACCAATCCGAAAGCTTCCTCGAACTTCTACGCAACTCGGGTTGCGAGATCGCCATGCTGCCGAAGGCACAAGGCGTCGGATTGGATTCCATCTACGTCAGAGACGCGGCGGTCGTCTGCGACCGTGGAGTCATCCTCTGCAACATGGGCAAGCCGCTGCGCGCCGGTGAACCAGCCGCGCAGGAAGCGGCGTTGCGCGCGCTCGGTTGCGCGATCGTCGGCTCCATCCAACCGCCCGGCCGCCTGGAAGGAGGTGACGTCGCCTGGCTGGATGATCGCACGATTGCAGTCGGCCGCGGTTATCGCACGAATGACGCAGGCATCGCGCAACTTCGCTCCTTTCTCGGTGACGATATCGACGAGCTCCTGACCGTACCGCTGCCGCACTGGCGCGGCGCCGGCGACGTGTTTCACCTCATGTCGATCATCAGCCCGGTGGATCGCGATTTGGCCGTCGTGTATTCGCCGCTTATGCCAGTCCCCTTCCGCGAGCGGCTGCTGGAGCGAGGTATGATGTTGATTGAAGTGCCCGATCACGAGTTCGACAGCATGGGAGCGAATGTCCTCGCGATCGCACCGCGCCGGTGCGTGATGGTGGCAGGTAACCCGATCACCCGCGCGAGGCTCGAAAGCGCCGGAGCCCGAGTTCTTGAGTATGAAGGGAGCGAAATCAGTCTAAAAGGCGGCGGCGGGCCCACCTGCCTGACCAGGCCATTGGTGCGGGCGAATGTGACGGGATCATGACGATGCGGGTGATAACGCCATCAGCGTTGCAGAGACAAGGGCTACTCGTAGGATCATAAACTCTTGCATCCCCGATCTCCGACGCCCATTTTTCCTTTCGAATTTCTTTCGCCCCTCCATTCCGCATTCCGAAATCTGAAATTGCTTCCTGCTGCCCTCCGATCTCCGCTCGTACCAATCTCTAATTTCTAACTTCCACTTTCATGCCCTCGCTTCCCAGCTCGAGCACCGCTATTTCGCGGCCTTACCGTGCATGTCGCGCGCTCCATCTACGTTCCCTCCTTCGTATTTCTTAAATGCCAGAATGGCGATCTCCCTCTCCCGCTCCCTAATTTCAGCGTTTTAGATTTTTCCCGCGTAAAGTTCATGCGCGCCACTCAGTTTTGTACACGAGCGACCGAATCTCCTTGACCCTTAAACCGGAGCCATCCACGCTCCCGCAAACAACAAGTGCGAAGCTAACGCTTTGCGGTTCGCCCAGATAGGGTAGCCGGGTTTCCGGACGAGCTTTCACCTCAACTAAAGGAATCGTTTATGAAAATTGCTCTCACCGTTCTACTTGCCACCGCGGGCCTCACCTCGGCTGCCTTGGCGCAAAGC
>JACCXL010000271.1 GCA_013697015.1 Chthoniobacterales bacterium
GATGAGATGATGGAACATGGCCATCGCGGCGCGGTTTACCAGCCGCGGCTCGACCGCGTGCACCGCGAAGTGGGTAACATGCTCGCGGCCGGTGATCTCGTGCTCAGCCTCGGCGCCGGAAACATTCATGAGCAATTGTCGATCCTGGCCGCCGACTTGGTGATTGCCGAAAAGCTGAAGGAGATTGTGGGCGATGCGGGCGACGTGTGTCTCTACGAGCCGCTCTCCAAACACACGACCTTGCGCGTGGGCGGGCCGGCGCAGTTCTGGGTCGAACCACGCACGGAAGCGTCCTTCGCCGAGCTGATCCGCTTTTGTCGGCGCGAGAGCCTCCCGCTCTTTGTCATCGGTCGTGGTTCGAATCTTCTCGTGCGTGATGGCGGGATCCGCGGCGTCGTGGCCCATCCGTGCGGAGGCGAGTTCGACAAAGTGGAGGTCCACGGAAATGAGATTGGTGCCGGTGTGGGCGCGAAATTGAAGCAGGTGGCTTACGCCGGAAAGAGGGCCGGCATCGGCGGGCTCGAATGGATGGAGGGAATTCCGGGGGCGGTCGGTGGAGGACTGCGCATGAACGCGGGGGCGATGGGAAGCCAAACGTTCGATAACGTCGCGCGCGTTCGTTTTCTCGATGCCGAGGGTGTGGCGCATGAGAAGACGCCGCAGGAATTAGAGATCCATTATCGGCACGTGCCGTCACTCAACCACAACTTCGCGGTCTCGGCCGTTTTTCACGGGTCGCCGTCGCACCCGGATGAAATCCTGGGCAAGCTGCAGGAGTCGCAACAGAAGCGCCGCACATCGCAACCGATCGCGTCGAGCGCGGGCTGCATTTTTAAGAATCCCGCCAGCATTCCCGCCGGGAAATTAGTCGACGAACTCGGGCTAAAAAATAGCAGCGTCGGCAAAGCACGCGTCTCCGAGGTTCACGGAAACTTTATCGTGAACGATGGCGGCGCGACTGCCGTCGAGATGCTGGAATTGATCAATCGAATCAAAACCGTCGCGCGCGAGAAGCGCGGGATCGCGCTCGAAACGGAAGTGCAAATCGTAGGGGAGGAAGCGTGAATCGTCTGCATTTGCTCACAAGTGCGCGAAAGAGGGTGAGATGAACGCGCTCACGGGAAAACGCATCGCCGTTTTAAAAGGCGGCCCGGGGTCGGAGCGCGACGTTTCCCTCGCGACGGGCGCCGGCGTGGCGAGGGCG
This sequence comes from Chthoniobacterales bacterium, assembly GCA_013697015.1. Taxonomy (GTDB): domain Bacteria; phylum Verrucomicrobiota; class Verrucomicrobiia; order Chthoniobacterales; family UBA10450; genus JACCXL01. The sequence goes on from JACCXL010000271.1 coordinate 1,205, forward strand.
TTGCGCTCGTTAGGCGCGCAGGTCACGGAAATCGATGTTCGCGGCTCAGACTTCGAATTGCCCGCTGATGTCGAGCTGGCGTTCATCGCCATCCACGGAACTTTCGGAGAAGACGGCGAGGTCCAGGAGATTCTGGAGAAGCGCGGCGTTGCCTACACCGGTGAAGGCATCGAGGAAAGCCGCTTCGCTTTCGACAAGATCATCTCGAAAGAGAAGTTCGATCGACATGGCGTCACCACGCCGGAATGGGAGATTATCTCGGCTGGCCAAAGACCTTCGATGTCGCTGCCATTTGTGGTCAAGGCGCCGAAGCAAGGCTCTACCGTGGGCGTCTATATCGTGAAAGAACCGGCGGAGTTGGACCACGCGATGGCGGAAGCGATAAAGTACGACGAGCGTCTGCTCGTCGAGCGCTTCGTTCCGGCGCGCGAGCTCACGATTGGTATCCTCGGCGATCAGGCGCTGCCGATTATCGAGATCATCCCGAAGGGCGGGTTCTACGATTTCACGAACAAGTACCCGTTCCTGAATCCGAGTGCGGGAGGCGCAGCTCAGCACGTCTGTCCTGCGCAAATTCCGGAAGAGCAAACGCGCGCCATTCAGGAGCTCGCGTTGCGCGCGCATCGGGCGCTTGGGCTGAGGGTTTACTCCCGCGTCGATGTGATGCTGCCGGAGGTCGGTGAGCCGACTGTGCTGGAAATCAATACGATCCCTGGAATGACCGAAGCGAGCTTGCTGCCGGAAGCAGCGGCCGCTGCCGGGATCAGCTATCCGCAACTTTGCGCGCGCATTATCGAGTTGTCGCTCGCGGTGCGAAAGGGGACGCGATGAGAGCGACGAAGCCACGCAGCCGGCCGCGCAACCAGCGCGTTTCAAATTCGCGCCAGCGCCGGCAGCAACATTTACTCGACGTGAAAGTCCGATCGCAAAAAGCGACGCAACATCGCAACCGCCGCGTGCTCGTCATCGCGTCGAAAATCGTGCTCACGTTCGCTCTGATCGCGGGCCTCTGCCTCGGCCTCCGGTTCGGGGCGAAAAGGCTCTTCTTTGAAAATCCCGATTACCAGCTCAGCCGGATCGAGGTGAAAACGGACGGGACGCTGCAGCGGGAGCAAGTCATCGCGGCCGCCGAGCTGCGTGAAGGAGAGAACATTTTCAGCGTGCAGCTCGAGCGGGTGCACGATCGGCTGCTGCAGCTGGCGCAGGTTGATGAAGTGCAGGTGCTGCGCAAGATGCCGGCGGAGATTGACATCGAGATCGTGGAGCGCAAACCGATCGCCTGGATCACGAGCGACAAACAAATTTCGGATCCTTTCACGTCCGAAGCGGCTTTTCTGGTCGACGCGCGCGGCGTTCTAATGAAAGAGAAAAAGTTGTTGCCTGAGTACCTGGGTTTGCCGCTCATTTCCGGTTGCAAGAGCGAGTCGCTGGACGCAGGCAAAACCGTCGATTCGTTCGAGGCGAAAGCCGCGCTCGAGCTTCTTCGCCTGAGCACCGGCAGCTTTATGCAAACGCGGTTTCAAATTCGCGAGATCGACGTTTCGAAAGGCTATTGTCTGCTCGTGACAGATAAAAATCACACGCGGGTGACGTTCGCCTTCGACAACCTGGAAGCGCAACTGCGCCGGCTCGAGCAATTCCTGGTCTATTGCGACGATTCGAAACAAGAGCTGGAAACCGTCAATCTGCTCGTGCAGCGGAATGTGCCCGTAACCTTCACGAAGCCGGCGGCCGAAGTAATCAACGAAACGATCGATCCGAAGGAAACGCCGAAGATCATGAAAGCGATTCCGTTGAATCAAACATCTAAACCGACCGAGCCGGCGCTGGCGCGGCCGAAACAACCAGGAGGACCGCAGCCGTTTGCATTGCGGCGCGCGGCCTCAACGCAAAAGGGGAGAAAGGATCCGAAGAATAATGGCGAGTAGCGACTTGATGGTGGGCCTCGAAATTGGGACATCGAAAATTTGTGTCGTGGTCGGCGAAGGACGGCCGGACGGGACGATCAAAATCCTCGGGGTTGGGCAGGCGCCTTCTCGCGGCGTGCGTAAAGGCGAGATCGTCGACTTCGAAACAGCGATGAAATGCGTGCACGAAGCGGTCGTCGATGCGGAGCAGAAAAGCGACGTCATGATCCGCAGCGTCTACGTCGGTGTGGCCGGCTCACACATCCAAAGTTTCAATAACAGGGGTTCAGTCAGCCTGCCGGAAGACCGCGACGAGATCGATGACCAGGACATCGAAGACGTGAAGATAAACGCGCGCGAAGTGATGATCCCGGCGCAGAACGCGTTCCTGCACTCGATCATCCAGCATTATCACGTTGATGGACAGAACGGCGTTCTCAGTCCGGTCGGTATGCTTGGGCAAAAACTCGAAGCGGATTTTCACATCATTCACGGCGTCCGGACGCGGATTCAAAACACGATTCGCTGCGTGAAAGAGTTGCCGCTGGAGGTAGAAGACGTCGTCTTCACCGCGCTCGCTTCCGCGCAGGTGGTTCTCACGCAGCACCAGAAGGACTTGGGCGCGCTCGTGATCGACATCGGCGGCGGGACGACGGATTATATTTTGTACGTCGATGGCGCGGTCAAGCAAAGCGGCTGTCTCGCCGTCGGCGGCGACCACATCACCAACGACATCTCGATGGGGCTGCGCATTCCGATGACACGCGCGGAGAAATTGAAGATCGAGGAAGGAAGCGTCACGCTCGGTAACTGCCTCCCCGGCGAAACGGTGCTGCTCAAGGACGATTCCGGATTCGCCGGGAAGGAAGTCGATCGTGAAACGCTCAACACGATCATTCATCTACGGCTGCGCGAGATCTTCGAGCTGATGAAGCGCCAGCTCGATGAGCAATCGTTCATCAATTACATCGGCGAGGGCATCTTCATCACCGGCGGCTGCAGCCAGCTCCATGGCATCGATCACCTGGCCGAGCAGGTCTTTGAAGTGCCCGCTCGCGTCGCGCACGCGCAGACGATGTCAGGGCTGACGTCGGCCTTTGAGAATCCCCAATTCTCCGCCGGCATTGGTTTGATCAAATACGCGCAGGCAGTGCAGGCGGACCGGCCGGTGCGCCGAGGATTTCGGCGCCTGATCGGACGCTTTTTTAACGGAATGATTTAGACACCAACCACACACCACGATGATTCAACTTAGCCGCAACTACAGTCTCCCCGAACGCGAGGACGAGCTCATCCCCATCAAGGTCATCGGCGTTGGGGGGGCGGGATCGAACGCGCTTGATCGCGTCGTGCTCGATGGTCTGGATAAGGCGGACCTGATCGCGATAAATACCGACGTGCAGGCGCTCGCAAGTTCGGTTGCTGCGCACAAGGTGCAGCTCGGGCGCAATGTGACGCGCGGATTGGGCGCGGGCGGTGATCCCGAGCTCGGCCAGGAGGCGGCGCAGGAAGCGAGCGATGAGATCAGGCAGGCGCTCGCGGACGCGCGCATGGTTTTTGTTTGCGCCGGGCTGGGCGGCGGAACCGGTTCCGGCGCCGCACCCCTCGTCGCGCAACTGGCGCGGGACGCCGGTTCTCTCGTAATCGCGTTCGCGACAATGCCGTTCTCGTTTGAAGGAAAACGTCGAGCGGCGCAGGCCAATGAAGCGCTCGCCCGGCTGCATAAATCGTGCGATGCGGTTATTTGTTTCGAGAACGATCGGATGGGCGACATGGTTGCGCCCAAAGCGGGCATTCACCAGGCTTTCGCAGCGGCCGATGTAACGATCAGCCAGAGTGTGCGCTCGATCGTGAATCTGCTGCAAAGGCCGGGGCTAATCCGGATCGGCTTCGACGATCTGCTTTCCGCATTGCGCAGCGCGAACGGCCGTTGCTTGTTCGGATTCGGTGAGGCGGACTCGGATAACCGGGCGCACGATGCGCTCACTCATGCACTCAAAAATCCGCTCATGGATCGCGGCCGAATGCTGGCCGAGGCGGAGCACGTGCTGGTGCAAGTTGCGGGAGGGCCGGGCATGACCTTGTCCGAAGTCGAGATTTTGATGGGCGAACTAGGCCGCCACATCAAAGAGCACACGCAGATTCTTTTCGGTACGAGCGTGGATGGGCGCATGGGAAATCGACTCAGCGTGACGATCATCACCTCGCTCGCTGCTGAAGTCGCGCCGGTCGTGGAACAGGCGGCTCCGGCGCAATCATCGCGTCCCGAGCGACGTCGCGAACCCGAACCGGCTCCGCCGCCGGTCACCTCCAATGAACTGGATGCAGAGGAGCCGATCGCGGAAGCAGCGGCCATCGTTTCCGCGGAGATCCCCGTCCAACCGATGGTAGAACAGAAGGTTGATTCTCATGCGCAGGAGATTGAGCAGCCAGGAATGGAACCGGCAGAACTGATAGTTGAGCCAGAGTCGATTTTGATCGAAGAAGAGCCACCGCCGCGCGTAATCCCGCCGAAGCGGAAACCCATCACGGCAAAAGAGCCGAAAGCGCCATCGGCGGTCCCCCCGGCCGTGCCCATCGTGGATACGCCAGCGCCCCAAGAGGCGCATCCCGTGCGCGAAAAAGTTGTGCACGCCAAACAGGAAGTGTTGCAGTTCGAGGCGATCACGCGCGGTCGCTTCGAGAAGAGCGAACCGACTATTGTGGAAGGCCAGGATCTCGATGTGCCGACGTTTCTGCGCAAAAACGTGCGCGTGAAGTAAAAGCCTTCGCACGCGCCGCGTGGCGTCGCTATTTTTTCAGCAGGTCGATGGCTGCGCTCGTCATGGCGACCATGCCGGTCCGAATGGTCGGCTCCGGAACGGGCGCGAACTTGCTCGAATGCAAGCTCGGCAACGGCGCGGCCCCTGGTTTCTTTGACTCCGCCACCTTGGCCGGATCAACGGCGCCGACATTGAACATAAACGCCGGAATAGAATGGTCCGGCAGGCTGTATTCCGAAAAGTCCTCGCCGCCCATGGTTGGATCTTTTGCGATCACGTTATCCGCCCCGATCGCGTTCTTCAGCGCGGCCGAGACCCGCTTTGTCAGCTCGGGGTTATTATAGGTCGAGGGGGTAAATTCGTCCTCCCGCACTGTCACGATCGGCATCCTGTCGGCGGGAAAGCCGGCCGCAGACGCGCACCCTTGCGCAATCTGGTTGATCGCGGCCAGCACTTTGTCGCGCACGTCCTTCTTATAAGTGCGGACGGTCAGCTGCATTTTTACTTCGTCCGAAATGATGTTGTGCTTCGTGCCGCCGTGGATCGAACCGACCGTAATGACGATTGGTTCGATCGGGTTGTTTTCGCGACTCGCGATTGTCTGCCACGCGGTCACGATTTGCGCCGCGAGCACGACGGGATCCTTCGTTTTGTGCGGATAAGCGCCGTGGCCGCCGACGCCGCGGACGGTCACATCGACGGAATCAACATTCGCGTAGCAATAGCCTTCCGTTACACCGATCTGACCGGTCGCAACCTCAGAGTCGTCGTGCAATCCGAGCACGAAATCCGGCTTCGGCCAGCGCGTGTAAAGTCCGTCCTTCAAGAGCGCGCGCGCACCGCCGACGGTTTCCTCTGCCGGCTGGCCAATAAAGATGATTGTGCCGTGCCATTTGTCCTTCAGTTTTCCGAGAGCGCGCGCCGTGCCGATGAAAGTGGACATGTGAATGTCGTGGCCGCACGCGTGCATTACCGGGACATCTTTGCCGTCGTCATTCTTCGTCGTGACCGTGCTCGCATACGGCACGCCCGTTTCCTCATGAACCGGCAGCGCATCCAAATCGGTGCGAATCGCGATCGTTGGCCCGGCGCCGTTCCTCATCACGCCGATGACGCCAAAACAGGTCGTGCCCGGCTTCTCGTATTTGCCGACGTGTTCCGTTACTTCGCAACCGGCGGCCTTCAATTCTTTTGCCACGATCGCCGCCGAGCGCTCTTCGTGCGTGGATAATTCCGGATGGGTGTGCAGGTCTTTGTAGATCGTGACGAGCGAGGGTAGTTCGGCGTCGGCGAGCAGTTGGGGAGTTTGCTGAGCGAATGCCGTGAAGGCGGGAGCGAGTGAGAGAGCAAGGAGGAGGCGAAGCTTCATAGTGTTGTCTATACCAGAGTCGTCCTTGCCTGTCATTTGTGGAGGGAGCGAACTGAGGAAAGGATTTTTAGTAGGCGGCGCGGCCCGGTCAGAACGCCGAACTATTTTCAGCAAACCGCGGAAAAGTGTTGACATGAAGACGATATGAGTAGGTACTCACGTTTCCACTCCGACGCCGATCGTCGCAGCCGCCGGACTTCCCCTTCGTCAGGAACCGCTCGTCGGCGCACTATTCAACATGAAAAAAACCCCTTCCTATCGATCTGCATTCTTTAATCCCCGCGCCTTAATTGGTCTGCTGCTTTGCTGCGTCGGGCTCCTTCTCGCGTTCTTCGCGTTCAATGGGCTCAGCGGCCAATCCGCCCAAGCGCAGGGGGCGTCCGGCACCGCCGGCGCTCCAGATTACGCAGGGCCGTCTATCGATCGACGGCCGATAACCCCGATTCGCAGTCGACCGCTGCGGGATATGAAAGCCATCCATCCGTCCAAGGCTCCTGGCCATGATCATCCGGAACCAATCCGTCCCCAGCCGCCGACCGAAAACGGCGGCCCGGCTGGACCGATTCAGACGACTCTCGGTC
>JACCXL010000272.1 GCA_013697015.1 Chthoniobacterales bacterium
GCGGGCGCAAGCGCAGCGCGTCGTATTCCTTCTGCTTCATCTCGATCCAATTTTCGATAAAGTTGGCGTTGAAAACATCGCCGCGAAGCAGGAAATCGTTGTCGCGTTTCAGTGCGGCGATTGCTCCGCTCAGTGAATCGGGCACGCTCGGGACATTGGCCAGCTCCTCCGGCGGGAGTTCGTATAAGTTCTTATCGAGCGGGTCGCCTGGATCGATTCGATTCTGAATTCCATCGAGCCCGGCGAGCAACAACGCAGAGAATGCGATGTATGGATTGGCCGCAGCGTCCGGCGTGCGGAATTCGATTCGCTTCGACTTCGGATTGGCCGAGTAAGTCGGGATCCGGATCGCGGCGGAACGATTGCGCGCGGAGTAAGCAAGGTTCACGGGCGCCTCAAATCCGGGCACCAACCGCTTGTAGCTGTTGGTCGTCGGATTCGTGATGCATGTGAGCGCAGGCGCGTGCTTCAAAATTCCGCCGATGAAGAAAAGCGCCATCTCGCTGAGGCCCGCATAGCCATTGCCGGCGAAGAGCGGCTTGCCTTCTTTCCACAACGACATGTGGGTATGCATGCCGGAGCCATTGTCGCCGAAGAGCGGTTTCGGCATAAACGTGACGGTTTTACTGTGCTTCTTCGCGACGTTGCGCACGATGTATTTGTAATATTGCATCCAGTCGCCCATCTGCTTCATGGGCGCGTAACGGATGTCGATCTCTGCCTGGCCGCCGGTCGCGACTTCATGGTGCTGGCGCTCGATCAAGATCCCGGCTTTTTCCAACTCGAGACACATCTCGTTGCGAATGTCCTGCTGGGTGTCGGCGGGAGAGACGGGGAAATAACCTTCCTTCGCTCGAATTTTGTAACCGAGATTCGGAAACTCTTCGCGGGCGCTATTCCAATGGCCTTCGCTGCTATCGACGAAGTGATACGACGAGTTTCCGGTGTAGCTGAAACGCACTTCGTCGAAGATGAAGAACTCCGCTTCCGGCCCAAAAAAAGCGGTGTCCGCGATGCCGGTGCTTTTCAGATAGGCTTCGGCTTTTTCCGCGACTCCGCGCGGATCGCGATCGTACGGCTCATGCGTGATCGGATCGACGATGGTGCAGATCAGTGAGAGAGTCGGCTCCGCGTTGAAGACGTCGATCCAGGCCGTCGTCGGATCCGGGATCACCAGCATGTCGCTCGCATTGATCACGCGCCAGCCGCGGATGCTGGAGCCGTCGAATCCAAGTCCTTCTGTGAAAATGTCCTCGTTGTACTCCGTCAGCGTGGTGGTGAAATGCTGCCAGCTGCCGGGCAAATCGGTGAATTTGAAGTCCACGAGTTTGACCTCGTGGTCTTTGATCATCTTCGAAACGTCGGATGCGGTCTTATCTTTGGCCATGAGTAGGTGAGTTCAGTTGCCGGGGTTGAATGAGGAAAATTGTTGAGAAGAAATGTCCGTGCCAGCAGCAGGTAAATGCCGTGGCGGATAGAATGCCGACTCCTGGGACTGCGACGAAATCGATCGGGCCCGTTTTGAACGTCCGTTCACACCGCTTTTTCGCCGATCTCTTCGGTGCGGATACGGACTGCGTGCTCGACTGGAAGCACGAAAACTTTGCCGTCGCCAATCTTGCCCGTCTTCGCCGCGCTGACGACCACGGTCACCGCCTTCTCGACCATTTCGTCGGCCAGGACGATTTCGATTTTCACCTTCGGCAGGAAATCGACCGTATACTCGCTCCCGCGGTAAATCTCCGTGTGACCTTTCTGCCGGCCGAACCCCTTCACTTCCGTGACGGTCATCCCTTCGATGCCGAGCTCCGCGAGTGCCTCTTTTACCTCCTCGAGTTTGAACGGCTTGATGATCGCTTCGAGTTTTTTCATGTGAGGTAAGATAGCCGCGCACGCTTCAACACAAAAGCCACTCGCGGCACGCGCTCTCTTAGCAATCACGACAGCAACGTGCAACATAGAAATTTTGTCGGCCTCCGACCGCAAGATATTGTGATCTCTTGCCGCTCCCGGCCCGCCCTCTATACTCCGTCTAGATGTCCGCAGATTCCTTCGTTCACCTCCATCTGCACACCGAATATTCCCTGCTCGACGGCGCCGTCCGGATGAAGGAATTGATGCGCAAGGCGGCCGAATTTGAGATGCCGGCCGTGGCCATCACCGATCACGGAAACCTCTACGGTGCGATCGAGTTCTATCAGGAAGCGACCAAGGCGGGGATCAAACCGATCATCGGTTGCGAAGCTTACATGGCCCCGGGTTCGATCAAAGATCGGCCGAATAATCAACGCGATGCCGCGTATCACTTCACGCTTCTCGCAAGAGATGAGACGGGTTACCGCAACCTGGTCAAACTGATCTCGGCCGCGCATTTGGACGG
>JACCXL010000278.1 GCA_013697015.1 Chthoniobacterales bacterium
CGACCTCGACCGACCCACGCTTCGCGACACGGGAGCGCCAGCCCGGTCTCGATCTTCTGCGCGCGCTCGCGATTGTCCTCGTGGTCTTTTATCATGTCGGGATTTTCGGGTTCGTGCTACCACACAAGATCCAGCGCTTCGGCTGGATCGGGGTGGATCTCTTCTTCGTTTTGAGTGGTTATCTGATCGCGGGTCCGCTTCTCGCATCCTTCGCGCGTGGGAGATCGCCGAGCCTGCGCCGTTTCTTCTGGCGTCGGGCCCTCCGCATTCTTCCCGCCTACCTTGTCATTCTCGTAGCCTACTGGAGCGCCCCGGCCATGCGCGAATATCTCGAAATGCCGTCGCTCTGGAAATTTCTCTCCTTCACTCAGAACATCGGGCTGCGCGGCGGCACAGCTTTCTCGCATGCCTGGTCGCTTTGTGTTGAAGGACCATTCTACCTCGTGCTCCCGTTTCTCCTTCTCGCAGTGATGCGTTGGAAGCGAGTTGCGATGATGTTACCCTGCCTTGTCATCGCCGGCGGTTTTATTCTCCGAGCTGCGGTCGCGGTTGCTGTTGCGCGCGATGGAGTCGTGCCTTTCCGCGATTTTCAACAGCTTATCTACTATCCCACTTGGACCCGGCTCGATCCTTTGACGCTGGGTGTAAGCCTGGCCGCAATCGAGCAGTTCCGCCCCGGCTGGTGGTCTTGGCTAACGAAGTCTGCGACGTGGCTCTGGACGCCCGCAATCGCCTCCATCATTCTCGGTTTAAGCCTGGGCGAAGGAGATCTGACGTTGGCGCTCTGCATGTGGCAATTCCCTCTCATTGCCTTCGGCATGGCTGCCCTCCTCGTTTGCGCCATCAGTGCGCGCCTGCCTTTTGGCCGCGTCGCATTTCCCGGGACGGCTTTCGTTGCGAGCACCGCCTACAGTGTCTATCTCAGTCACAAACTCACCATTCACTTTGTGGCAAAAGGGTGCGCGGCTCGCGCGCTTCCACTCGACTCCGGGCTCGCAATCTCAGCGGTCCTTGCCACGATCGGAGTGGTGGGCACTCTCCTCTTCTTCCTGGTCGAGCGTCCATTCCTGCAACTCCGGCATCGCAGCGCGCCCGCTCGTCGAAAAACCCCGGAATTATCACTTATCCGCGGCCGAAGCAGGCCGTGACCGACCCATCACGCATGAACCTTGAGCGCGGCCGCGCAAGCCTGTTAGCTTCCGGTCGATGCGTCTCCTGGTGATCGAGGATGAAAAGAAGACGGCGGCGTTTCTCGCCCAGGGACTTCGGGAAGCAAGCTTCGAGGTGGAGATCGCGGCGGATGGTGAAACGGGCCTGCAGCTCGCCCGAGCGACGAGCTTCGACCTACTGATCGTAGATGTGATGCTGCCGACGCACGACGGCTGGAACGTCGTCTCAGAGCTGCGCGACAGCGGACTCCGCACTCCTATCATATTTCTGACTGCTCGGGACGGCGTGCGCGATCGGGTGAAAGGCCTCGAGCTTGGCGCAGACGATTATCTGGTAAAGCCTTTTGCATTTGCGGAATTGCTGGCGCGGGTGCGTTCGCTCCTGCGACGCTCTGCGGCGCAAACAGAGGAGGATCTGCGGATTGCAGATTTGGAAATTGATACGCGCCGGAATCGAGCGGTCCGGTCCGGGCTTCATCTTCGTCTTACCCCGAAGGAATTCCTCCTGCTGGCCCGGCTCGCTCGATCGCGCGGTGAAGTTGTCTCCCGCGAGGAGATCGCGCGTCACGTTTGGGACATCAATTTTCCGACTGATACGAACGTCATCGATGTGGTGGTGCGTCGACTCCGCGCCAAGATGGACGATCCGTTCGAAACCAAGCTACTACACACGATTCGCGGCGCCGGTTATGTCCTCAGATCTGACTAAGCCGCGCTCGATTTTGTCGCAGCTCGTCTTTTTGTTCGCGCTGTCGGCAGCGTTATTGCTCGCGAGCGGCCTGGGAGTTTTCTATTTCCTCGTCGTGCGCCACGCGATGGAGGAGGACGATGAAGTTCTGGCGGACAAACTCTTCGCCTTACGGACCGACGTCGAAAAAGACGCGCGAGTGGATGCGCTCAATCTAGAGTTCGCCACGCTGAGCACGCACGAACGGGCCATGTTTTGGATGCGTGTCATCGATACTGCAGGCCGTACCGTGGCGGAGACTCCGGGGATGGATAAAATTTTACCCGCGAGCGAATTTTCGGGTGGTCAAACCGCGCGTGATTTTCGGAAAGACGGGAAGTTGTTTGCGTTACGAGAGAGCAGGGCTGCGGATCGCACGCAGACCTACACGATCCAGGTGGCGCAGGATAGGTCGGCGGACGCGCGTTTTCGCCAGCAATTCGGCGCGCTCGTCGCCGGCGTGATTGGCCTCGGCGGCGTGGCTTCGGCGGTGATCGCCGTCAAGGTTACGAAGCGTGGGTTGCGTCCGCTGCAGAGGATGGCTGTGTCGT
>JACCXL010000286.1 GCA_013697015.1 Chthoniobacterales bacterium
GCCAAGTGCGAGGCCGACGGTCGCGGTCCGCGCAGATCTTCCGGCCCAGTGGAAGCAGTGCCCCGGCTAAGCGAGATCGCTAAAGCAGGCTGGAGCCAAACGCCCCGGGCCCGCGTTTCCAGCGCAACTCGGGATTGAGATTGATCTTATCAGCTGGCACTTGGAATCCAACGGCGCGCAAGAGATAGGCGACGCCTTCGCGGCTCTCCATTGTCTCCTTCAAGCTGCGCGCAAAAAGCTCGATATATTCTTTGTAGGATTCGAGGGCCAGTTTTCCTTCTGCGAAATGCTCGGCGAGCGCTTCGTCGTGATAGTCGATCAGTTCAACCAGGGCGCGACGGAGCTTCATCCGCATCTCGGGATCGACCACGAGCTTGAAGGGTGTCGCGCCTGGATCCGGCAACGACAGGGCCTTCTTCACGCCAGTCTGATCTGCGGAAACGAGCTGATAATCTCCAGGTTGTGGCATTTCTTCCCTCGGGAAGCAGATTGTGCTACCGGCGTCGCTAAAAGAAGATCGGGATGATCAGAATAGCAACGATGTTTACTACTTTGATCATCGGGTTAATGGCCGGGCCTGCCGTGTCCTTGTATGGATCGCCGACAGTGTCGCCTGTGACCGAGGCAGCGTGCGCGAAGGAGCCTTTACCGCCCAAGTTTCCCTCCTCGATGTATTTCTTGGCGTTATCCCAGGCACCGCCACTGGAAGTCATGGCGATCGCCACGAACAGGCCGGTCACAATCGTGCCGACGAGTAGACCGCCCAAAACGACCGGACCGAGTGGCTTGATCATCGCGACCGCGATTACGAATACGACCGGCAACAACGCCGGAACGATCATTTCGCGCAGAGCTGCTTTTGTCACAATGTCCACGCAGGTTCCGTAATCGGGCGTGTCTTCGCCACGGAGAATTCCCGGTTTCGCGGTCAGCTGACGACGCACCTCGCGCACAACTGCGCCGGCCGCCTTTCCCACCGCGTCCATACTAAAGGCGGTGAAAATAAACGGGAGCAGCCCGCCGATGAAAAGGCCGATGATCACCTTCGGATCGCTGAGCGAGAAGGTGAGCATCTTGTCGATGGCCTCGACCTGCACCGCGATCGCCGCGGCGTCGGCGGTGCCATGAAGGGCGTGCCACTTCTCGAACAGATGCGCCTTGAGATCGACCGAATACGAGCCAAAGAGTACCAGAGCCGCGAGCCCAGCGGACGCGATCGCGTAACCTTTCGTGACCGCTTTCATCGTGTTGCCAACCTGGTCCAGCTCGTCAGTGACCCCGCGAACTTCCTTTGGCAGATTGCTCATCACAGCGATGCCGCCGGCGTTGTCCGTGATGGGGCCAAAGGCATCGAGCGAGATGATGATTCCAGCCATCGAGAGCATGCTCATGACGGCGATCGCGATCCCGTAGAGGCCGGCAAAGTGGTAGCTGGAAAGAATCGCTAGGCCGATGAAGAGAACGGGTAGCGCCGTCGCATGCTGCCCGATCGCGAGCCCGGCAATGATGTTCGTGGCGTGACCTGTCTCCGAGGCCTTGGCGATTTTCCGGACGGGGCGATACGCGGTCGAGGTGTAGTAATTCGTGATCAAGACCACGATGAAGGTCAGGACCAAGCCGACGAGCGCGGACAGATAAAGCGCATTAGCGGTCCGCTGGAGCCCGCCGACCGCGACGCCGTTCGGAAACATCAGGTGAGTCGCCGGCCAAAAGAGAATCGCCGAGACAAGCGCGCTCGCTCCGACCGCACCCATGAGCGCGGTGCCCGGCTTGAGGCTGCTCATGTTTACGAACAGGATGCCGACGATCGCGCCCAGGACGGAGATGCCGCCGAGCACGAACGGGTAAATGATCGCGGCGGGATCGGCGGCGATGGTGAGCGCCCCAACGAGGATCGCGCCGATCAAGCTGACGGCATAGGTCTCGAAAACATCCGCCGCCATGCCCGCGCAATCGCCCACGTTATCGCCGACGTTGTCTGCGATCGTGGCTGGGTTGCGTGGATCGTCTTCGTCCAGATTACTCTCGATTTTACCGACGAGATCCGCGCCCACGTCGGCAGCCTTCGTGTAGATGCCACCGCCAAGCCGGGCGAAAACACTGATGAGGCTCGCGCCCAAAGCGAGACCGATAAGACTGCGGACGGCGAGGTCGTGCCCGACCATTTTCCCCGCGATGGTGTAGAAAATGGCCACGGCCATGAGCGCCAGGCCGACCACAAGGAGACCAGTCACGGCGCCCCCATTGAACGCCACCCGCATAGCCAGCGTGCGCGAACTGCTCGCAGCCTGGGCTGTGCGCGTGTTCGCCAGAACGGCAATCCGCATTCCGATGTAACCAGCAGCGAGGGAGCAAAAGGCGCCGATGACGAAGCCGACGGCGGTGGCGTGATCTTTGGCGAAGAAAAGGAGGACAAAAATGATAGCAGCGATCGCGCTGATCGTGATGACCTGCCGATGCAAATAGGCCTTAGCGCCCTGTTCCACTGCGCCCGCGATGAATCGCATCCGTTCGTTCCCGGGCGACGACCGCAGAATCACGGCGATCAACCCGAACGCAAAGACCAGCCCGATGGCAGCGCAAACCATCGACATCGGGACGCCAGAAACCAGCATGTTAAGGGCAAGGAAAGTCATAAAAGGGTCCGATTTGGAGTGCGGGACTCTAGTGAGAAACGCCTCGGTCGCAATGGCAATCTGACAGCGAATGGCGGAGGAGAGCCAGGGCTGGGCAGAGACCGTTAAAGTTCGAAAAATGTCTTCAGTCGATCCACGAACGACGCGGTGTACTCGCGCTCTTTTTTCTCTTCGTTGTGCGGATGGGTCGCGTCCTTTACGATCCCTTCCGTTTCCATCTTTCTTTTCGCCAGCAAGGCGCTGAGTTGATCAAGGCAACCGGGGGATTCACGCAGAACTTCGGCCATCAGCGGTTTACCGATCTCCATCACATAGCAATCGCCATCCGCGCGCACGGTCGCCATTCTGCGCTCGCCTGTCAGCAGGGACATCTCGCCGAAGCAATCGCCGGAACGCAGTACTCCAACGCGAATGGTTGAGCCATTTTTCGCCACGGAAACATGCGCGGTGCCTCGCAGGAGGATGAACATCGATTCACCCCTTGCGCCCTCCTCAATCATGCGCTCGCCGCGGCCAAAGTGATTCAGGAGAGATTGTTTGAGCAAACCGTCGATGCGTCCATCCGGGAGACACTGAAAAAGCGGCTCGCCCCGCAGAATGGCACGCGCTTCGGCATGGCCTTCGTGAACCGGCGGACCGGCGTGCCGACGTTGCACGTGGAGTGTTCGGGCCGGAAACGGAATTGTGATGCGCTGACGCTTGAATTCGTACCAGATATTGGTGTGGATCGCGTCGTTGATGTCATTGAAGTGTGCGTGATCAGCGATCCAATATTTGATTTCGTAGGTGACGGCCGAATCGGCAAAATCGACGAGGAAAACGCGCGGAGGCGGATCGCGCAACACTCCTTCGGCATTTGAGCTCGCACGATACAACGCGTCCTTCACGCGGTTCGGCGGAGTGGTGTACTCGACCCCGACGCGCAGGCGCATGGCGTGCCGCGGTGTTGGATAATGCAGATTGATGATCGTCTGCCGCACGAACTCGTTGTTCGGCACGTCCAGGTAAACGTCGTCGTTGGTCCGGAGACGCGTGGTATCGAGGCTCATCTCCATGACCTCGGCGAAGCGCTCACCGATCTGGAGCCAGTCGCCCACGCGGAAGGGGCGGCTGATCTGCAGCGAAATACCTGAAATCATCCCGCCCAGCAGGTTTTGCATCGCAAAGGCGAGCACGAGCGCGACGATGCTTGACCCGGCGAGGAGGCCGCGCAGTTCGGCCTCGGCGTGATAGCCCATGTTTAAGACGAACAGGAGCGTGATCAGGAAAATCACGAGGGCGACGACGTGCCGGAGAAACTTCGGGATCGGGGTCTGACGCCGTTCCTCGAAGTACATATCCCAGAGGTAGCGGTCGAGCAGTGCGATGAGCACGCCGGTGCTAAGCAAAACGACGAGGGCGCCGAGGTGCGTTCGGATGTTGGCGTGAAATCCGTAGGTCGCGAGAGCTGCGTAGAACGCGACCGCGAGACAGAAAAGTTTGTACGAAACCCCGAGCTGCACACCAGCGCGCCGTTTCAAGATCCGGCCGAGCGCGAGCGTGACGAAAAACGTCGCCAGTAAAACGACGACAGTGATGGCAGCTTTCTGGGTCTCGAGTAGAGCGGGCAACATGAGCAGGCGTCCTAGCTTATCAGCAGGTCTGCACTTGCCACAAGCTCGGTCGACATCGCGGACCTAGCGGACCGGCGAGAACGCGAGCCAGATCCACGCGGCCAGGAAGCAAAGACCTCCCAGTGGAGTAATGGCGCCGAGCCCGCGCCATCCAGTCAGAGCCATGAGGTACAAACTGCCGCTGAACAAAGCAATGCCGGCCAGCAACAGCCACGCGGCGGGACGATTTACATTTGGCACCAGGCTGAGAGCGAGGAGAGCGATCGCGTGCGTGAGGTGATAGAGAACGGCCTTTTCCCACACTCCGGCCATATTCGCTGCAGTCAGGGTTGCTTTCAAAGCGTGCGCGCCGAAAGCCCCGAGCGCCACCGCCAAAAAGCAGAGGATCGTGGCCAACCGGAACAACATCAGGTTCATGTCCATAGCCAACACTCTGAGGCAGTGAAACGTCAAGTTGCTCCAAAAGCCACTTCACAATTCGCCCGAAATATCTAGCTTCGCGCCATGCACTTTTCTCCTCGCCCACACACGCTCGCACAGATTTTCTTGCTGCTGGCTGCGTTCTCGACCAGTGCAGCGGCTGCGACATCTCCAATCCAGGAGCGCGCCGATCGCTTTCTGTCGCTTGCGAATGCCGGTTACCGGGCGCTCACAACGGTGAACCAGGAAGCGCAATGGCGAGCGGTCACTGACGTAACCCCTGAGCACGATGCCGCTTCCGAAACAGCCGGCAAAGCGGCCGCCGCATTCAACGGCAATCCCGCCATCATTAAGGAAGCGCAAGACTTGCTCATTCACAAAAGTGAGCTCACTGAGCTCGCGGTTCGGCAATTGAACCAGTTGCTCTTGAATGCGGCCGAAGGTCCGATGACCAATCCGGATCTCGTCCGGCAGCGCGTTGAGGCGGAAACGAAGCAGGCGTCCCTTCTGAACAGCTTCGAGTTCAAGCTGAACGACAAGCCGATTACGGCGAACGAGATCGACAATCGGCTCGAGCAAAGCACCGATTTAAACGAGCGCCGCGCCGTCTGGGAAACCTCCAAGCAATCCGGCGCCGCGTTAAAGCCGAACCTGGTGAAGCTGCGCGATCTCCGCAATGGCGTGGCGAAGGAACTCGGCCATCCCGATTACTTCGGCCTTGAGACGGCAGCCTACGGGATGACCACGGACCAGATGCTGGCCATGCAGGAAAATTTCAAGCGGGAATTGCGTCCGCTCTATCTGCAACTGCACACGTGGACAAAATACAAATTGGCGGAAAAATATCACCAGCCGGTTCCGAAGAAAATCCCGGCGCATTGGATCAACAATCGGTGGTCGCAGGAATGGACGGGGCTGGTCGAAGCGGCCAAGCTCGACCAGTATTTTGCCGGCCGGACATCCGAATGGGTCATCAAAACAGCGGAGCAGTTCTATACCGGCCTGGGGTTTTCGCCGTTGCCCGCCAGCTTCTGGAGCAAGTCCGATCTGTATCCCGTTTCTGCCGGCGACAAGCGCAAGAAAAATACCCACGCCTCCTGTTGGCACATCGATTTGCAGGATGACATTCGTTCGCTCCAGAGCATCGAGCCAAATCCGCAATGGTTTTTCACCGCGCACCACGAGCTTGGGCACGGCTATTATTTCAAGGCCTACAGCCGGCCGGAGGTTCCTTTTCTTTTGCGCACCGGCGCCGCGCCCGGATTTCACGAAGGCATCGGTGAGCTGATTTCTCTCGCCTCCAGTCAGGTGCCATACCTCGAGTCGCGCGGTATTTTGCCGCGATTTCAAAGCAGATGCGACCGCGTTTCTTCTCGATGATGCGCTCGCCCGCTCCATTCCATTCCTTTATTTCTCCTCTGGCGTGATGACCCATTGGGAAGCGGACGTCTACGCGCATGGTCTGCCGGCCGATCAGTGGAACGCGCGCTGGTGGAAATACGTCGGCGACTTTCAGGGTGTCGAACCGCCGGCCACCCGCGGCGAAGAATTCTGCGATGCCGCCACCAAGACTCACATCAACGATACGCCAGCGTATTACTACAACTATGCCTTCGCGACGGTCTTTAAGTTTCAACTGCACGACTACATCGCGCGGCAAATTCTCCATCAACCGCCGCAAGCGTGTAACTACGCCGACAACAAACAGGTCGGCGCATTTCTCGATCGCATCCTGCGCAAAGGTGCGACGGAAGACTGGCGTAAAGTGCTGAAGGATGCGACCGGCGAAGATCTTTCCACCCGCGCAATGGTGGACTATTTCAAACCGCTCCAGTCGTGGCTGGAAGAACAGAACAAAGGGCGGCCGATCGGATGGGAGTAGGACCTCGCGGGCACATACGGCTTGGTGAAGAGACGAAACTGACGCGCAGACCGGCCCCACCTGGAAGTTTCCCGATGCAAAGATCGATTCTCGCGCTCGTGATTGCTCTCGCGTGCCGCGCGTCGGTTTGGGCTGACACCCACAAGGTGCCGGAAGAAAATACGGTTGCGACGGTCGAAGCGCCCGATTCGTGGAAAGCAGAGGATGACGAGCGAGGCATCGAGCTTGGATCCGATGACGGTGAGGTCTACATCGCAGTGCAGGTGATTGATGCCAAAGGCGAGAAAGCGATGGAAGAAGCGGCCCGGTATCTGAAGAAAAAGGGCGTCACGCTGGACGACAAACCGGCCAGGATCGACGACAGCCAGAAGGATCGCGTGCTGGTTTCGTGGGATGGAAAAGATGAGGAAGGACCGGCTAAAATTCAGCTAATGGTGCTGAATGCGAACCAGGAGAAAGCCGTGCTTTTTATCTGTTGGGCTTCTCCAGACGGCGAGAAGAAGCACGAGGAAGAAATCGCCGCGATTGCGCGGAGCGTAAAAAAATCCTGAGCGCTGCGGCGCTCGGCTTTCACAATCCGCAGCGCCGTCTGCGCCGGGGAACGTGGAAGGTTTCAAGACAGCCGAGCCGCGGACCGCTGGCGTGATCTCTTCGCCGCGTTGAACATGAAGCGTGTCCGGAGAATCACGCGCCATCATTCACCTCGATATGGATTGTTTCTACGCGGCGATCGAGGTCCGCGACCGTCCGGCTCTGCGCGGCAAA